>JAFGIC010000328.1 GCA_016929815.1 Deltaproteobacteria bacterium | reverse complement strand
GGATTCGGGAGAGGGTTTCAGTGAAAAGGCCCTTTCAAGCATTTTTACGCCTTTTTTTACCACAAAAGAAGGAGGCTCCGGATTAGGTCTTGCCATAGTCAACCGGATAATAGGCGGGCTTAAAGGCAGGGTTTCAGGAAGGAATCATCCTGACGGGGGTGCTGAGATAACCATACTGTTGAGAAAAGAAATATAATTATGCCCATAAAGGATCACAGTTTACTGTTAAAGATAAAACACCCCAGCCGTTATATCGGCAACGAGATTAATTCCATAAGGAAAGACCCGGCAAACATTGATGTATCGATGGTTCTCGCGTTCCCAGATGTCTATGAAGTAGGCATGTCCCATCAGGGTTTAAAGATCCTGTACAAGATACTGAATGGACAGAATTGGCTCGCGGCGGAGAGGGCCTTTTCCCCCTGGATAGACCTTGAGGAGGAGTTAAGACATAGAAATACGCCCATCGTCACAATGGAATCGGACAGACCATTGAGCAATTTTGATATCATAGGGTTCAGCCTCCAGCATGAGCTTTGCTACAGCAACGTTCTGACCATGCTGGATCTCTGCAAGATACCGTTTCTTGCCTCGGACAGGGATGATGCGTTTCCCCTGATCATCGCCGGAGGTCCGGCGTGCTTTAATCCTGAGCCTGTGGCGGACATCTTTGACGCCATACTTGTCGGGGATGGTGAAGAAGCCGCCCTTGAGATCTGCTCTGCAGTCAGAAAGGCGAAGAAAGAAGGGCTGAAGAAATCCGCATTGCTTAAGGATCTCAAACTGATAAGTGGAGTCTATATCCCGTCATTTTTCAAGCCCTGTTATTCCCCTGAAGGTCTTGTGGATCGCATTGAACCGCTTGACAGCGATTACAGGGAGGTCCGAAAGGCCCTTGTGCCGGATATTGAAAAATATCCCTTTCCGGATGATCAGATTGTGCCCTTCGCTTCCCTGGTGCATGACAGGCTGTCTGTCGAAATAGCCAGAGGATGCACAAGGGGTTGCAGATTCTGCCAGGCAGGCATGATTTACCGCCCCGTCCGGGAGAGACGGGCAAGGTCCGTGATTGAAGTGGTAGATTCTGCGCTAAAAAAGACGGGGCTTGAAGATGTGTCACTTTTATCATTGAGTTCGGGTGACTATTCATGCATCGCACCCCTGATCGGTAAGCTGATGGACAGATACTCAGGGAAAAGGATTGCGGTAAGCCTGCCTTCCCTGAGGATAGACAGCCTTGATCCGGCTTGGCTTGAGGAGATAAAAAGGGTCAGGAAGACGGGATTTACACTTGCGCCGGAGGCTGGAAATGACAGGCTCAGGAGGATAATCAACAAGACACTGACCAACGACGATATTATGAATATGGCTCGTGTTATCTACAGCGCCGGATGGGATCTGATAAAGCTTTATTTCATGGTCGGGCTTCCTCATGAAGATGAGGGAGATGTGCTTGATATCGTCAGGCTAGCAAAAGAGGTGGCCGCTCTTGGGAAGGGCAGGGGACGCAAGGAGATCCTTAATGTAAGCGTCGCCGCCTTTGTGCCCAAGTCTCACACCCCGTTTATGTGGGCGCCTCAGATCAATTACGAGGAAAGCGTTCGAAGGATAAGGATAATCAAGGAAGGATTAAAGGGGACCAGAATCCGCGTCAAGTGGAACCAGCCTGAACTCAGCAGGCTTGAAGGGATCTTTTCGCGGGGGGACAGAAGACTGACCCAGGCGCTTATCGAGGCGTGGAGGCTGGGCGCCCGGTTTGATGCATGGTCCGAGTGCTTCAGGGATGAGATATGGAAGGAGGCCTTTGAACGGACGGGGATCGACATGGGGTTCTATCTTTACAGAACAAGGCATCCCTATGAGACAATGCCCTGGGACCATATCAAGTCCGGCGTCTCAGCGGATTTTCTTAAAAGGGAATGGGAAAGGGCTTTTGAGGCAAGAACAACGCCTGATTGCAGGGAAGGGTGCCTTGAGTGCGGTGTCTGCGATCATGTGAATATCGATCCCGTTATCCATAAAGATCCTGAAATCCCTGAAATTGAAGAGATCTCATCGGCGCATGATGAAACCGAAATAACAAGATACAGACTGACATTCTGCAAAACAGGCCAGGTCTCCTATCTCAGCCATCTTGAGTTGGCTCGCCTGTTTATAAGGGCCGCCAGGAGGGCGGGTCTGGACATGGTCTTTTCAAAAGGGTTTCACCCCATGCCCAAAATATCCTTTTCCACAGCCCTCCCAGTGGGCACGGGAAGCATCCATGAAACGATGATTCTTGAGTTGTACGGCAGGATCTCCCCGGAAGGATTAAAAGAGGCGATGAATTTACAGCTTCCTGCTGACGTGAAGGTCAGTCTCACGGAGGATATAACAGGGAGTAAAAAGAAGGAGATCCTTCTGGAAAGCCACTACCAGATAACGCTTGAGGGTATAAATGCAGACCCGGCGCTCCTGGATAAGTTTAAGGAGTCAACTGTTTTTCCGATCATAAAGAAGACAAAAGACGGTGAAAGGGAGGTGGACGCGAAACCGCTTGTGAAATCCATAGCCTTCTCAGCGCCCGACACCATAGGCCTGGTTATCAACCATGTCAGCGGCCCTGAATTAAAGCCTGCTTATATCATAAAAGCTATATTCGGAATGAGTGATGAGCAGGATCCGTTTATAAAAGTCTTGAAGACAAAACAAATTACGGGTAATATTCAAGTATAATCTTCTGGTAAAATTAAAAAGTTGATGCTTTAATGATAATGATTGTCTTTGAAAGGCGATATTTGAAATCCCAATGGCACAAGGCGTATGGCTCAGGGCGCAAGGAAAAACTCAGACATTAAAGTAACTGCGAATAGAAACCTGAAACCTTAAGCATAAAGCCTTGCGCCTTTATGCATGCCTCCTTTTAAGACGATCTTGATCTCCAATTCTGATTAAGGATATCAATTTTTATGCGTCGCCGATCCTTTTATCCGGGTTCGATATGGCAAATGAGCTTATAATAAACGTAAGACCCCATGAAACCAGGGTGGCTCTTATTGAAAACGGCCTTGTTGCAGAACTCCATATAGACAGGAAGAGCGGTCATGGGCTTATCGGGAACATCTATCGAGGCAGGGTTGCAAGGGTCCTGCCTGGTATGCAGGCGGCCTTTGTCGAAATAGGAGAAGAACGGACCGCGTTTCTCTATGTGGCGGATATATACAGAGATTTGCCGGACCCGGGACGCACGATCTACATGCCCAACGGCGACTACAGCGATGAAACAGGCGACAATGCAGAGTCGGAGCCCGATCTAAGCACGGAAGACGGGGAAGCCGTCAATATCGAGTCCATACTGCAGGAAGGGCAGAGCATAGTTGTACAGGTATCCAAGGATCCTATCGGAACCAAGGGCGCACGCCTAACATCCTATATATCCCTCCCGGGCAGGCACCTTGTGCTTCTGCCTTATGTGGATCACATCGGCATATCCAGACGGATCAAGGACAAGGAGGAGCGTGATCGTCTCAAGAATATCGTAGAAGAGATAAGACCGGAAAATACCGGGTTCATAATCAGGACAGCCTCCGAAGGGGCTGAAAAAGAAAAGATAAAAACCGAGATGGATTTCATGCTTAAGCTATGGGCCGATATCCTGGAAAAAATGAACAGATCTTCGAATCCTGGACTTTTGTACATGGACCTGTCCGTATCTCTGAAGGCTGTCAGGGACCTCTTTACGAGAGAGATTGACAGACTCATTATTGATTCGGATGAGGAGTATAAAAGGATTATCGAGTTTATCGACAACTTTGCTCCGGCCCTGAGGTATTCGGTGGAACTGTATAAAGGAGAGGAGCCGATATTTGACGCGTACGGTATCGAGATTGAGATTTCACGGCTCCTGGACAATAAGGTATGGCTGAAATCGGGAGGGTATATAGTCATTGAGTTAACCGAGGCCTTGACGTCCATTGATGTGAATACGGGAAGCTATGTCGGCAAAAGAAACCTGGAAGAGACTATCCTCAATACAAATCTCGAGGCAGTCAAGGAGATAGCCTATCAACTGCGCCTCAGAAATATCGGGGGCCTCATCGTAATTGATTTCATAGATATGGAGAACCTTGAAGACCGGAATAAGGTATTTTTGGCCTTAAAGGAGGCGATGATCAGGGATAAGGCCAGGACCTACGTGCTCAGGATGTCGGAGCTCGGCCTGATAGAAATGACAAGGCAAAGGTCAAAGGAAAGCCTTTACAGGCAGATGACGGAAAAATGCATGTATTGTGAAGGCAGGGGCTCTACCAAATCAAAAAAGACCATATGCTATGAGATCTTCAGAGACCTGGAAAGAGAGAGGCTTTTAATGCCGGATATCGGCGGAAATATTTATGTCAATGTCCATCCTGAGATTGCCAATGTGCTTAAGGAAGATGAACAGCTGTCAATCATTGAACTTGAAAAATCCCTTAAGAGGCGCATTGTTATTATCTCTCAGAAGGATTACCATATTGAGCAATATGAAATAAACACATAAAATATAAATATTGTTTTTCCTTTGACATTAACTTGCTGTTTTGATAGAGAAATTCCAAAATATTATAAAATGCATTTTTATCGAAAAAATAGATCTGAAAGAACATGAACTGATGGAAGATAAAACCATAAAGATCAATCTTATAGTCGGCGTTATTTTATCGCTCCTGTTCGTGTTATTTTCATTCACTGGGATCTCTCTTCTTGAAAGATTTGAATTGGGCATATACGACTTCGGATCGGTTCTTGCGCGTGATGACAACCTTGATCCTGCCAGGATCGTTATTGTAGAGATTGACGATAAAAGCCTTGATAAACTTGGGTCTTGGCCGTGGCCTAGGCGCATCATGGCGGAGATGATAGATTTACTGAAGGAAAGCGGGGCGCTGATTATCGGCCTTAATATCCCTCTTGACGAAGCGGAACATGACGAAGGGCTTGAGGAGATCAGGGAATTCCACGATAAATATGACGCCTATCCTGCCGCTTCAGCCGATATGTCCCTGAAAAGATGGGTCCTTGCAAGCCTTGAACAGATAGAGGGAAGAATAGATAATGATTCAATCCTGCAGAACAGCATAAAAAAGGCGGGCAATGTAATTCTTCCGGTTTACGAATCGGTTCCACCCGGTGTAAAAAAGACGGATGATGAATCGTCCTTCCTTTTCAGGTATGCCCTTGATGCCTCCGGCATCTCTTCCCGGGTAAAGGCGAGCGTCTCAAGGAATGAAATGCGGCTTCCCCTGCCCGCATTCGGGGAAAACGCGTCAGGGGTCGGGCTGGTTGCCGCTTCACCCGCATCCGGAGATTCGGGCTGTTCATATCCCGCCTTTATCGGTTATAAGGGCAGCATCATTCCATCGTTTTCTTTAAGTATCGCGGCATCCTACCTGGGCCTTACACCTGGAGATATAAAAGTAGAAGACGATATTATCCGGCTTAAAAATCTCTCAGTTCCCCTTACAGAAGGGGAGATGCTGATAAAATACGGCTACGAGATAAAGCGATATTCCTTCGCTGATTTTGTCGATGCTGAAGTCATCCCTGAAAATGTCTTTAAGGGGAAGATAGTGCTTATAGGTTTTAATGATTCTCGGAGCGGGATACCGGACATACCTGGTATCAGGACAGAGACTGAGTTAAATGCCGGGCTGCTTGACAATATAATAAATTCAGGCGCCGTCTCCCGGCCTTCTCTGATGCCTTATATCGAGGCTGTCATGATCCTTATTGCTGGGATAGCCGCGATGTACATCGCCTCCCTTCAAGGCCGGAAGGCCCGGTCTGCCTCGGCCTCGGCTGCCTTCCTGCTCATATTAGCTGCCGGAGTTTTATCTTTAGCCGTTTTGGGGATATGGTTTAAAACTGTCTATATAGCCGGATGTCTTGTATCGGTTTACCTGGTTCTTGTCTTGAGAGATTTTTTTGCCTCCGGCCTTTTCAGGAGGGAGACCCCGGAAGAGGCCCGTGTGCTCGGTATGGACTATCAGGCCAGAGGTCTCCTTGATCTGGCATTCAGGAAGTTTCAGAGCCTTCCCCATGACGACGAATCAATGGATCTCATTTACAAAATAGGCCTTGAATATGAGAAAAAGAATAACCTTGATAAGGCACTGGAGGTATATGAATATCTGTCCGGGCTGGGCGGTTATAAGGATATTGAGGATCATATTGCAGGGCTGAAGCTTTCGGACGAATCTGCCATAACAGGCCACTACGAAAGGATTAAGGAAAAGGACTCCGATTCGGGGGAAAGGGTCAGGAAGGGCCACGTCGGACGTTATGAGATTATTGAAATCCTTGGAAAGGGATCAATGGGGCTTGTTTACAAGGCGCAGGATCCCAAGATAAACCGCCCGGTAGCCATAAAAACCATGAGGTTTTCCGATGAGTTCGAGGAGGATCTGATCCAGGAGATAAAGGAACGATTTTTCAGGGAGGCTGAAATAGCGGGCCGCCTGTCCCATCCGTCCATAGTTACAATTCATGATGTTGGGGAAGACGGAGACCTTACATACATGGCGATGGAATTTCTGGAAGGCCAGGATCTGGATAAATTTATCACCAAGAGGAGCCTTCTCCCGTTCAGGAGGGTCCTGGATGTTATAGCTAAAACAGCGGAGGCGCTTGATTACGCACATAAGACCAATGTGATTCACAGGGATATCAAACCCGCGAATATCATGCTTTTAAAGAATGGAAACATCAAGGTAACGGATTTCGGAATTGCAAAGGCAATATCCTCTTCAAGGACAAAGACGGGCGTAATCCTGGGCACCCCCAATTATATGTCTCCGGAACAGATCATGGGGCAAAAGGTCGATCCCAGGTCGGATATATTCTCACTTGGGGTGGTTTTTTACCAGATGATTACAGGGGAGTTGCCCTTTCATGGGGAAAATCTAAGCGCTCTTTTGTATCAGATTACCCAGATTAAACACCCATCCCCCAGGAGTTATAATCAGAAATTGCCCGCAGTATGCGAACAGATTCTGGATAAGGCCCTGGCAAAGGATCCGAACAAGAGATTCAGGACCGCAGGTGAGATGGCCAGGGTTATTAATGCGCTCGGGCAGAGAATAGATCAGATAAGGATTGAAAAATCTTCAATTAAATAAATTTTTAAAGGACCGGTGAAAGCCGGTTGTCCTTTGGATTGGAGCGGCTTTGCAGATAAAATCTTCCGGCATAACCGATGTAGGGCTTAAAAGAGAAGGGAATGAAGATTCATTTTCAATTGAAGACTCCCTTGGCCTGTATGTTGTCGCGGACGGGATGGGCGGACATCTTGCAGGCGAGATTGC
>JAFGIC010000327.1 GCA_016929815.1 Deltaproteobacteria bacterium | reverse complement strand
GGACAAAGACATATCAGGGCTGGATATTCAGCCTTTTGCCGGCATCATTTCCCGTACATACAATACAATCTTCAGCAACCGGGATCAGGATATATCCTTTGGCGGATTTGGCGTTGTTTTTGAATTTATATCATGGATAGACCTGGAAATGGTCTATAAGTATGAAAAGGTGGTTTGCCCAAATGACATAGAGATTGTATTATATGATGAATTCATGGCAGGGTCGGATGTGACCGGAGATATGAGGATAAAAGACAATGCAGCGCTTATTACAGAAATTGACAGGTCCAACAATAGAGTGACAATAGAGCTTAACCCTTCTTTTCAGTGGAACAAAGACCTTTCGCTCTATTTTGGTTTTCAGAGAAGGATATCTTCTTACAACTCTGATAATCAACTGGACATTGAACATTATAATCAAAAAACCTCCCGTAACAGGCTTAAAGCGGGTCTTAAGTATGATTTTTTAAAGACCTGGACCGCCCAGGTTGAATACATCAGAACGGCCGATTATGACGATGAAGACGGGGACTTTTTGCAGAACAGGTTTCTTGTCAGCATGAAATACAGTTTCATTTAATCAGAACAGGAGATGCCATGATCTCGACAGCCGGAAAAAACGGTTACCCAAGTTTTATATTATTAATTTTGATATTGATCTCTTTTGTATATCTTGGTGCTTGCGCCAGGGCTACTGAACCATTTGATGATGACGATAACTCTTCAACGGGCACTCAGGACTGGGAAGCTACATGGGCATGTGATACGAACGACGGCAGCATGCCCCGTTTCATGAATTTTTCCAACGACGGATTGACTGTCGCAGCCGACGGACACAGGCTTGTTACCGGTCTTGGAAATCAAGATAATTTCTATAAATTTTCCTTAACAGACAATTCCGATATCAAAAGGATTGATCTTGTCTTTTATCAAAGCGACTGGTGGCAGCAGATGGTGGATAATTACGCAACTGAAACAGAACTAGGTGCAACAATGAGCTATGATGACGGAGCCTCTATTAAAACACTAGCTTCACCTGTAGGCGTCAGGTTCAAAGGTGATACAAGCTATAATATGAATAGCACCTATAAAAAATCATTCAATATCAATATCGACTATTTGGATTCAGCCCAGGATCTCAATGGATTCAACAGCTTAAATCTCAATTGCGCCTGGGGTGATAACTCGTTTATGAGGGAGGTCATATATGAACATATCAACCGGAGATATATCCCCGCCCTGAGCGTGAATTATGTTGATCTGTATATTAACGGTGAATACTGGGGCGTTTACATCAATTCCCAGCAGATAAATGAGGACTTTTACAGGCAGTGGTTTACTTCGATAAACGGCACCAACTGGAGAGCGAAGCCATGGGCTGCTCAGGATGTAACCGGCGGTTTCGGCACCGGAACGTCAACATTAAATTACCTTGAAGATTCCATTGATGATTATATACCCCATTACACTATGAAGAGATATTGTGTTAATGATCCATGGTCCTATTTAGTCGACCTCTGTTATGTACTGGAAACCAGCGCTGATCTGGAAGATGAAGTGTCCCAGATCCTTGATCTGGACCGGACGCTCTGGTTTCTTGTTATGGAGAATGTCTTTGGTGACACGGATAGCTATATAATGAAGGGCGGCATGGATTATTACATATACTGGGATTATACTACCGGGCTTTTCACGCCTATTGAATATGACGGGAACGAAATATTATCTGATGATTTTGGACGCGGAGCACCTCCTCCTGCAGGGTTCTCCGCTCCCGCAGGGGCTATTTTGCCCGCTCAACCCCCACCAGGACCTCCTATAGGGCCGGGTGGTGGGAGCTCTTTGAGTTGGAGCCCTTTTTATAACGCGGACAATCCGAGTTATCCGTTACTGCATAAGCTCCTTAATATCCCCGGCATAAGGCAGCGCTATCTGGCCCATATGCGAACCGTGTTGGAGGAGTCCTTTAATGTAACCGATCTTGAAAATCCGGCCAATATCAACTCTATGGTCGATGCCTATGCCGCAAAAATAAGGCCGTATATCGATGCCGATCCCAAGACATTTATAACGGATTTTGATGCAGGTGTAGGAGAGCTCAAAAAGAATATACAAACCCGGTACGCCGTGCTCATGGGTGGTACAGGAGGGGACGGCGTTGAATACCCCGGAAACTCGGAACTTATGGCAAAGGGCCTGGCCATATCCGATGCCGGCTGGAAGGTCGGTGATGTGCTGTGGGCAGTACCCGGATCATCCGATAAGATTACTATTAATGCAACAGTCGATAATACGGGCACTGTGGGTGGCATTGACTCCGTGTTTGCCTATACAGGCGAAGGGCCTGAAGGGAATTTTACCAAATCGCAGATGTTTGATGACGGCAACCATGGAGACGGATCAGCGGATGATGGCGTATTCGGTATTGTCCTGGATGAACTGCCTTCCGGTGCAAGGACAAGGTTTTATATTGAAGCCGTTACAGATGATGAAGCCGGAACAAGGACATATTATCCAGCCCGCGCCGGGCATGATGTATTTACTTTCCTTGTTGATGATCATCCTGAACCGTAGGTTTCTGGGTTGAATTTTCAGTTTGTTGAATTCACTGAGAGGATGGCAGGAAGGGGGCACTTCATTCGAGATTAGTGCGGATGTAAGCGCCCTCCATCCGAATCCTGAATATC
>JAFGIC010000326.1 GCA_016929815.1 Deltaproteobacteria bacterium | reverse complement strand
TAATATTTTTAGAAATCAACATTTAAGATGAAGGAGGGAAGAAGCTTTTTGTATCCGGTTGCCCTTCATATAAAAGGCAGGGCAATCCGACCCTGCCTTTTAGTAAAATTCAGCCGATAACCGACAGTTGTTTTCTGTAATTAGGCTTGCGCCCTGCGCCTTACACCTTTTCTTTACCTGTCCTCCGAAGCTCTGGCGCAGGAGGTTCACACCTGCGACGCGGCAAAGAAGGCGCTGCGCTGGCTTACCTGTATCCCGTCACCCACCCCGCCGCACTCTCCGATAAGGAAGGTCTGGCCTGCCAGGCCTGAAAACCTCATTGCCTCTTCCTGTCTTGGCTTGAAGCCGGAATATACGACAATGCTGTCCGCCTGTATGGTCTTTTCAGACCCATTTGCATCGGTGTATGTCACCTTGTTGTTTGAAATGCTCTTTGTAACGGCGCCTGTCACGGCAGTAAAGTTTTTCATCTCCTGATATGCGTCTGAGATCGATGAAAGCTGATGGGGCCCGGTGGGCTGTATGAGCTGCCTTCCGCTTGAAAGAACCGTCACGTTGCGGCCTATCTTTGCCAGGTAAACTGCCGTTTCAACGCCGAACAGCCCTCCGCCTGCGAATACCACATTTTTACCCAGGGCCTTCTCGTTGCCCCAGACGTTCATGACGTTAAATATATTCTTTCCATCTGCGCCTGGGACCTTTGACGCGGCGGGCTCTGAGCCTATGGCAACCAGGATGGCTTCATATCCCTTTGACTTAAGCATGTCAGGGGTTGCCGTTGTATTTAAAAGAATCTCAACCCCGAGTTTTTTTGCCTGTCTGATAAGATAATCCTTGAAGTCCTTCAGGGGCCATTTGTAGGGTGAGTAGTCGGCATGTATGGCCTGCCCGCCGAGGACACCATTCTTTTCATACAGTGTCACCTTATGCCCCCTCTCTGCCGCGGTGACTGCCGCCTTGAGGCCTGCAGGTCCGCCGCCTATGACTGCGACCTTCTTTATGGCGGTCGGTGCGTCAATAGCGCGGACAGCAGAGTCAATGCCCATCCTGGGGTTTACTGAACATATACTGATCCATGGCGCACCCTGGCTCCCATGGCATTTGTTGCACATGATGCATGGCACTGTGTCCTCGCCCCTTCCCTCATAGGCCTTTTTGGCATATTCCCAGTCGGCGATAAATGGCCTGCCCATTGCGATCATATCGATCTTGCCTGTAGAAATGCAGTCTTCGTTGAAGTCCAGGTTGTTGAATCCGCCGTTCGGGGCGGCGATGATCTTTGCTCCGCTCTCCTTTATGGCCTGTGCGAAACGCAGGGGCAGAGGCTTATTCTTATCCTGATTGTATCCGTCAGGATGATTGGCAGTACCGCCTGATACGCGGATCTGAAGGATGTCCGCAAGGCCTTCCCATTTTTTGGCAAGCGCGATGGCCTCATCAAGCGTGCAGGCCGATGATGTCTCCGATGATTTGACGGATGGATCGATAACGGTTATTGGGGATTCAATGAGGAAGTCCTGTCCGCAGGCCTTTTTTACCGCGGAATACAGTTCAATGCCGAATTTCACCCGGTCCTTGACGTTCGGCACCCTTAAAGAGGCAACATCAAATCCATGGGTATGATAAAACTTTGCCCTGCTTACAGCTGTGTCAATCAGTTCCTGGGAAACCTCCGCTGAGATCTCCTGTGGAGGAGAAGAGAGTGATGCCATTATAGAGCCGATGTCCCCGGACATGCCTCTTCCCTGGCCCTCTCCACCCGGCATTCCGCCTTCCTGCGGGCTCCCGGAGGGCATATCGCCCCGGGCCCCGCCTGCGCCCGGCATGGCCATGGAGGAAGGCATCCCCGGCATGGATTGACCGGGTAATGTAAGTTCGATCGGGCAGGCCGCCTTGGAACCGTAGCAGTGAATGCCTTCCACAAGCTGGTCAAGGTAGTTCTGAACGCCGTAGTCTTCAAGGTCATAGATGACCATATGGGCGCTGTCGCCTCCCAGGTCCTTCCTTACCCTGTTTGTTATTATCCGGCAGGTTACAATAGCGGCGCCGTTCTTTGCAAGGATGGCGGCATAGTACCTGCTCGGCTCTGCCGGAAAGATCTCTCCGCCCTGGAGATTGTGGGGCACAGCGGCTGTGGAATACATCCTGTTCTTAAGGACCACGTTGCCGATCTTCAGGGGCGACATAAGGTGCACATATCTGCCTGATGTCTTTATCCCTGCGGCCCCTGCCTTTCCTGCCGCTATTGCCGCATTTGTTTGGAAAACAGGATCAATAGCGCCTGCAAGCCTGTCAGCCGCAAGCGCAGCGGTTGAAGTCACACCGGCGGCAAACAGAAACTGTCGTCTTCCCATACGCCTTTGAATCATGTTCATAACACCCCTCCTTTTTAGAAAAAATAAATTTGAAAATCTTTTGATCCCCTATATTAATTGCGTAAGGCTGGAAATAAGACGTGAATAAGGGCATAATCGGATTATTTAATTTTCAAGTCAAGTGGAAAAAGGAATTATGAGAGTAGACGGATGACGGTATAAAAACGAACCGGCGAATGGGAGAAACAGGAAAAGGAGAAAGGGAAGAAAGGGGTAGACAGCCAGAAATCAAAGAACAGATGTCAGAGTAAGGGGCTTTATGAATGTTCTCCTTATAAAAGACAGAGGCTTTTGTGCACCGAAAAATCATGATCTCAGCCTTCATGCCGTAATTTAAATCATTTTTTACAATTAAGCGCATAATCTCTTCGCAATCGAATGATAACAAACTAATTTAGTATTTTTAATATTGATTGTATAAAAATTATATTATATTAAAATTACTTGCTTTATATCTTGTCGTAAAATAATCAAAACAGAAAAAAATCTTGTCAAAATAGGCAAAATTTCCTATTGCGCAGGGAAGATTGTCTTTATAGAGGATGCTGATGAAATATTTGAACATAAAAATCTTTTCGTTACTTGTCATGGTGCTCTTGTTGCCCTTTACAGGGTTTGCTGCAATAACTGTAGATGGCCGTGTTGATGAGCCTGATTGGGAAAGTGCTCAGAGCTTCAGCGATTTTGTTGTAATAGATCCCCTTACTCTTGCCGAACCGCGTTTTGCCACCAGGGCATTGCTTTTATCGACCGAGGATGGCCTGGCTGTGGCATTTATCTGCGAACAATCGGAGGAAGGATCACGTACCAGGACCGTTGCAAAACGCGATGCATCGAAATTTGACGCGGACTCTGTGAGTTTTATGGTCGATTTTGACGGGATCGGGGAAATTGCCTATGAGTTCAGCGTCTCAATTTCAGGCTCATACAGGGACGGAAATATCGTGAATGAAGTCAAAACAAACTATGACTGGGACTGCCTATGGCAGAGGGCGGTCAATGAGGAGGTGGAACAGTGGACCGTGGAAATCCTTCTCCCCTGGTCGATAGTCGCCATGCGCGAGCATGACGGAGAGACCCGCAGGATAGGCATTTCCTTCCAGAGACGCTTTAATGCATCCAATGAGATATTCGCCTTTCCTGATGCAAGCATAAGCAGGTCGAGGTTTATTTCGGATTTTGCAGAGGTTGAAGTAAAACGTTACACGTCTCAGGAATTCTATGTTGTTCCCTATGCGACGGTCCTAAGCGATCTGATAAAAAACAATATAACCGGAAAGGCCGGTTTGGATCTCTTCTGGAAACCGAGTGGGAGATTCCAGCTTGCAGCAACAATGAATCCCGATTTCGGCCAGGTTGAAAGCGATGACCTTGTTATCAATTTTTCCGCGATAGAGACGCTTTTCAGCGACAAGCGCCCTTTCTTCACAGAAAATCAGGGTATTTTTGACAGTGTTATGCCGATCAGGTATCGTCTTTTTTATACACGCAGGGTTGGCGGACCGGATGACAGGGATGGTGGAGCCGGCGATATAAACGCGGCTGTGAAGGCTATAGGTTCAGCCGGATTAATAAACTATGGCGCTTTTGCCGCGAGTGAGGCCAATGAGGAAGGGAGAGATTTTTATGCCGGCAGGGTTGTTTTTCCAATAAACGGTTGGTCGTTGGGGGCGCTGAGCACATATGTGAAAAGACCTTTTCGAGAAAAGACGGCCCTAGTTAATTCCTTTGATTATCATTTCAAGTTTAAGGATGTTCTGCGTGTTCAGGGTGTCCTTATCAAAAGCGAAATTGACAGCAAAAATGTGAAAAGCAGCGGCTATGGCGTGTTCAATGTCAATGAATACTATCCCAACGACCGCTGGACTTTTATCGCGACGTTTTTCTATCTGGACGAAAAAGTCGATTTCTCCGACATGGGCTACCAGCAGCGAAATGACCTCAAGGAATACTTTTTAAAGGCATCCCACAGGAAGACTGATTTTTCACAGGATTCTCGTGCAGCATCAGTCACCTGGTCGGGGATTGTAACGCTTCCAAAGAATACGGAAGGGGAGCGGCTTCCGGGTTTTGTGTCCCTCAACCGCAGCGAAAAAATGCGCAGCGGCGCTGATCTGAGCGCCACCCTTCAGTTAACGACAAATGGCTACGATGACCTTATCTCCCGTGGAAGCGGGCCTGTATGGCTCGATGAACGCTGGAGCCTGGACTCTTCATACAGCACTCAGCGTGACGGCATCTGGGGGAAATCATTCAGGCTTAATATTTTTCAGGAAGGGATGGAAGGCTGGGCAGCCGGAGCTGAGGCAAATGTTACCTGGTATCCCCATGAGGAGTTTAATCTTAATTTCAGATTGAATCCGCAATGGAGCCGTGACTGGTTGATCTGGATGAGAGACGTCCTGTTCGGCAAATTTTCCAGGCGTCAGGTGACTGCAGGTATAACCGCAAACTGGTTCCCTGCTGAAAGGCATGAGGTGCTCATTAGGTGCCAATGGATAACACTGGATGCTGATGCCCTGCAGCCTTATCGCATCGGGGAGGAAAGCAGGCTTGTTCCCAGCGACGACTCGCTTAACGATTTTGCGAGAATAAATTTTGCAACGCAGTTGCGTTATCGTTATGAAGTTGCCCCCATGTCCGATCTTTACGTTGTTTACAGCCGCGGAGGTCTTGATGCAATAGATAATCCGACAAAAGGTATTGCCCGGCTCGTGGCTGAAAGCACGTCTCTGAGAGATGCGGACCAGTTACTGGTAAAATTAAGCTACAGGTTTTAGAAATATTTTACTTTGCCGAAAGAAAGCAGGGCTTCGATCCGTCCCTGCCTTTTTAATAAAATCTACTTGACCTGAGTCAGATGGTGGAACGCAGCAAAAAGATATAAAGATACCAAATAAGGGGGACAGGCTGAAATAACGACTCTGGATAACCTCCCCCTGCGACACAGTATCACTCTTCGGGGAATAAAGTAGGTGTTGTTAATCCGGAGAAGGACGGGCTTTTTTCAGGTCCTGAATTTTATCCCTGCCTTATCCTGAAGGCTCTTGATCTTGCTGTTAATGGCACCTGTAACCCCTTTTCTATGATCGAATTTTGCCTGGAGGGTTATCCTCTCCGAATCTTTCTCCAGTTCGCGCAGGCATTCGGTCAGAAGATTGAGAAGATCGCCCCATTCCCCTTCAACGACCGTGCCCATAGGGGTCAGACGGTATTCCATCCCGCTTTTCTCCACGATTGTCAGGGCCCTTGCAACGTAAGCGCTTACGCTTGCGCCCTTGTCCAGTGGATATATGGAAAATTCCATGAGTGTCATAATGCGCTCCTTTTCTAAAGATATGTCAAATATACAGGAAGATACACAATAATAATATTTTTTATTTACCAAGGGGTCTTGCTAATGGTATTTCCTCCTCCTCAGCATACTATAATAATGATATCATCATTTTATGAAAATTTCATTAAATCGGCTTTTAAGGCGATTATGCTAAAAACTATATGGAACATAAGGCAGTCATATCATCTGTTGTTTTTATAGCCCTTGAGTACTGATTAGAGGTGCACTACAGGCAATGAGAGGAAGTCCCGGTTAAGACAACATTGACACCTTGATCAGAAAAGGTATAGTCTTAGAACTGCAGGTTTAAAGGTATATCGTTAAATCCTCACAATTATTAAAATCAATATACGGGATAAATGAATATGGAAAAACTGCCCATAATAGGGATCACAATGGGGGACCCCTCCGGTGTCGGCCCTGAGATCATAGTAAAGGCCCTGACCGATCCGGAGATCTATTCATATTGCAGACCTGTTGTCCTGGGCGATCCTGGTATTTTATCACAGTTTCTGAAGTATGCCCAGGGCGTTTCCGTCTATATATATGAGATCACGGATATTGAGAAGGCCGAAGGAGTGCCGGGCCGGCTGGACGTTGTTCCCCTTTCCAGGCTTAAGCCGGATGATGCAGTTCCGGGCAGGCCATCAAAAGAAGGCGGCAGGGCCATGGCAGGTTACATAGTTGCCGCAGTGGAGATGGCAAAGAAAGGGCGGATCTCTGCCATGGTTACATGCCCTATCAGCAAGACACTCCTGAATGATGCGGGATACAGCTTTGAAGGCCATACGCAGCTGATAGCCAACCTTACAGGCACAAAGGAGTATGTGATGATGCTGGCGG
>JAFGIC010000325.1 GCA_016929815.1 Deltaproteobacteria bacterium | reverse complement strand
TTAGAGATCACAAGGGTTTTATCGAGATCGAGGATAACGAGCCCAGGGGAACGAGGGTTATTATTGAATTGCCTGTTAACGTATAACTTCTCTTCGCCGGAACGGCTGGTGATTGATGAACAAATTTAAAGAGATTAAATGTTTTTATTCCTGTACAATTTCGCGTGGACACTGGTTGTAATATTAACCCTGCCGATACTGTCGTTATCGAAAGGCCACAGGCTTCCTGAGAGGCTGGGTCTTAGACTTACTTCAAATCCTTCCCGCGGCAGGAGTATATGGATACATGCACTTTCTGTGGGGGAAGTGATATCGGCTATGCCCCTGGCAAGGGCCATAAAATCAAAATATCCTTCCAGGCATGTCATATTCACCGTCAAGACAGAGCAGGGCATGAAGGTTGCACTTAAAGAACTCAGTGGAGAAGTGGATGAGCTGGTCCCCATGCCTGTTGATTTCTGGTGGTCCGTCTCCCGGATCTATCATTACATACGCCCGTCCGTACTGATACTGGTTGAGGGCGATATCTGGCCGGGGCTGCTTTGCTATCTTGAAAAAAGAGGGGTTAAGATATTGCTTGTAAACGGCAGGATATCTCCCCGCACAGGGAAACACTACAGGAGATTCGGGTTCATTGTAAGGCGGATATTTAACAGAATAGAATTATGCCTGATGCAGTCGAAGATTGACAGGGAAAGGCTCATCAAAATCGGCATTGACCCCCATAAGGTAAATAAAACAGGGAACATCAAGTTCGACAGGGCCTGGAGGCCTATGGAGGCCGAGGAGCGTAAACGTTGGCAGGCAAAGCTTAAACTGCAGTCAAAGGAAGCCATATGGTTAGCGGGGAGCACCCATGAAGGTGAAAATGAAATTATCCTTGAGACCTTTAAGCGGCTTAAGGAAGTTTACCCCGGGCTTTATCTGATTATCGCACCCAGGAGGATTGAATCTGCCGGATCTGTTTACAGGGTGTGCACGGAAATGGGGCTTGATGCAGTGTTAAGGAGTGAATTGTATGCTGACACAGGACCCTCATCCCGTGGTGATGTGCTTATACTTGATACTATAGGGGAACTGGAACGGATCTACGGTCTTGCCCGTGTGAGTTTCGTGGGCGGAAGCATGGTGCCCCTGGGGGGTCATAATCTTCTTGAGCCTGCCTCTTTTGGCCAGCCTGTCCTTTTTGGAGAATATACATATAATTTCCAGCTTATGTCCCGGGATCTTGAAGAGGCCGGAGGGGGCTGGAGGGTAAAGAACAGTGAAGATCTTTTTGTTAAGATGAAGATCCTCCTGTCCGATAATGAATTGTTAAAAGGGATGGGGCAAAAGGCCAGGGAGTTTGTCCTTAAAAACAGCGGGGCAATGGATCGGGTTATGGCACATTTAAAAGGATACATTAAGACAGATGATTGATTGGGCAGGGATACATGTGGATAAGGGCTTTAGGATGTTATACCTTCCCCTGTCTCTGCTGTCTTTGATATACGGGGCTGGTGTAGCAATAAGGCTTAAAAGGGCAAGGTCCGGGGAAAAGAAGGCGCTTCCCGGGTTCACGGTCAGCATAGGAAACCTTACGGCAGGGGGCACGGGAAAGACCCCGGCGACATGCATGATGGCGGAATGGGCCAAGGGAGAAGGATATAATGTAGCCGTACTTTCAAGGGGTTATGGGAGTAAAAACAGAGAAAAACTTACAATAGTGTCTGATGGGGAAAACGTGCTGGCAGGCCCGGAACAGGCGGGCGACGAACCTTATCTTATGGCCTGTAGGCTTCCGGGTGTGCCTGTAATCATTGCAAAGGACCGTTGCCTCGCAGGGCTTACCGCCATAGACAGGTTCAAATCATCGTTTTTTATACTTGACGACGGCTATCAGCACCTGGCGCTCAAGAGGGACCTTGACCTGCTTTTGCTTGATGCTGCAAGCCCCTTCGGCAACGGGCGGCTCCTTCCGCGAGGACCTCTCAGGGAGCCGGTGAGTGAAGCAGCAAGGGCGGACGCTGTCATCCTTACAAGGGCCGGTTCATTAACAGGGGGGAAGGGATCGGACAATGACCTGGGAGGACTTTTAAATATAAAACCCCTGTTCATGTGTGAACACCTGCCTGATAAGGTAATATTTCCGGCAGGTAAAATGAAATTTGATCCGTCATTTTTAAAGGGGAAACGCGTTATGGCCTTTGCCGGCATTGCCAGGCCTGATTCCTTCAGGGATACCCTTGTTTCCCTGGGGGCTGACATCGTTTCTTTCAGGTCGTTTCCTGATCATTATCCCTTTTCCGGTCATGAGATAAAGGGGTTGAGAGAGGAAAGGGATAAGTCAGGGGCAGATTTCCTGATCACAACAGAGAAGGACTGGGTCAGGGCAAGTGATATGCTGTCAGCGGATGTCTCTGCCTTATATCTGACCGTCAGGTTTGATTTTTTAAGTAATAAGGAAGGATTCTTCCGGATGGTAAACGAAAGAATAAAATCAAAAAAAGGAGAGATATCATGACGATAAGCAAGGAATTGCTGGATATTCTTGTGTGCCCGAAATGCAAGGGAAAGATCCGACTTAACGATAAGGAAGACGGGCTGATATGTGAAAACTGTCGGCTGATATATGAGATCAGGGATAATATACCCGTTATGCTGATTGATGAGGCAAAAAAGTTCTGACAATATGAGTGGATCTTTCATCATCACAATTGGATGATTATGAATAAATTATGAATAAAGTAAATAATCATGGAAATATGTAAATAAGCTTTACCATATTAATTTAATCTGATAAAAATATAAAAAAAGATTTCAAATAATTAATGACTAAATAGATATGAAGTTAAATCTATCCGTAAAAATCTTTGTCACCTTTTTGCTGGTAACGGTTACCAGTTCATTGTTGATAGTAATTGCGGTAAGGGTGTCAAACAGGTATTTTGAGAGGTACTCACAGCAGAAGGATCTGAAAAAGCTTGAATACCTTGCGGACGCAGTGGCGGAATTTTATGTCGAAAATAACGGCTGGGATATTTTAAATCAAAATCCAGATCTGTGGAGGTCCTTTCTTAACTCGGGATCATCCAAGGTAGATCTGGTAATGCCTTCCCAGGAGGGAAGACCGCCATTGGAGCCAAGCATAACCATGAGGCCGATCAGCATGGATCGTGTGCCTCCAATGCCCATATGGGATCCTCAGGCCCTTGGTCCGCGCCTGATTTTGTTTGACTCCAACAAAAGGCGGATCACGGGAAATCCCGAAGGTACTATTGATAATTGTGACATCATCCCGGTTATCGTGGACGACGCTACCGTGGGGTGGGTAGGGCTCAGATCCTATATGAAAGGATCCGATACTCTTGACCAGGCATACCTGCGGAAACAGTCAATGATAATATTCATCACCGGCGGCATTGTCCTTCTGGCATCCTCATTTTTTGCCCTGATATTTTCGAGACATCTCCTGAGACCCATCAGGCTTCTTGCCGATGCAACAAAGGCCCTGACCCAGAGGAATTTTGATGTCCGCATCAATGTTCAATCTTCGGACGAACTCGGGGACCTTGCCGAAAGGTTTAATTTCATGGCCAAAAAGATGGATGACTATGAACAGAATCAACTGCGCTGGCTTTCAGACATCTCCCATGAGTTGCGCACACCTCTGTCAGTCCTGATAGGGGAGATAGAGGCCATCCAGGACGGGGTGCGAAAGGCCGACGAGAAGTCCTTAAGGTCTCTATGCGATGAGGCAAAACACCTTGAAAAACTAGTTAACGACCTTCACACCCTTTCTCTTGCGGAGGCAGGCGCCATTTCAATGAAGATGGTGTCTGTGAAACCCATATCCGTACTCAATGAAGTCATCTATCATTTTAAAAACAGGATCGAAAACAGCGAGATGTCACTGGAGGTCAGTCTTAAACCAAGGAGCGATGAACTGACGGTGCTTGGGGATCCCATGCGACTTGTACAGCTCTTTTCAAACATTATTGAAAACGCGCTTATACATGCGGAAAAACCGGGTCGGCTGATTATCAGACAGACAAATACGAAAGACAGCATATCCCTGATCTTTGAGGATACGGGACCCGGGGTCCCCGAAGATTCCCTGCCCAGGCTTTTTGAGAGGCTGTACAGGGCTGATTCGTCCCGCAGCCGTTCAACAGGGGGGAGCGGGCTGGGACTGGCAATATGCAAGACGATTGCTGAACTGCACCACGGCGCAATAAAGGCGCGAAACGGCGATGAAGGGGGGCTTGAGATTGAGGTAACCCTTCCTTTGGCTGCCTGATAACATTTAACATTAAATAAAAGGAAGTAAAAATATGGGGAAAAGAAAGATATTAATTGTTGAAGATGATAAAAAGATAGCCGAGCTTTTGAGTGATTACCTGGAGCAGGCGAATTTCAATGTGTCGATATTAAAAAGAGGAGATACTGTCATCTCCGAGGTGAGGATCAATCCCCCGGATGCCATCCTGCTGGATATCATGCTTCCGGGCAAGGACGGCATGACGGTATGCAGAGAGATCAGGGCCTTTTCAAAGGTGCCTATACTCATGCTTACGGCCAAGGTGGAAGAGATTGACAGATTGCTGGGCCTGGAACTCGGGGCTGACGATTATATATGCAAGCCCTTTAGTCCGAGAGAGGTTGTTGCCCGTATAAAGGCAGTCCTTAGGAGAAGCAACCCTGAGCCGGCAGAAGAAAAACTGGTTGCAGGGCCCATCACGATCAATCCCGAAAGCCACAAGGCGACAGCGGGAGAAGCTGATCTGCGCCTGACGCCCAATGAATTTGAATTGCTGAAGGTCCTTATATCACGACCGGGCCGTGTTTTTACGCGCAGTGATCTTGTTTCAAAGATCCAGGGATATGACTTTGACGGTTATGACCGGACAATCGACAGTCATATTAAAAACCTACGTAAAAAGATTGATGAGGTCCTTCCCGGGAATAAGATTATTCAGACTGTTTACGGGATAGGATATTCATTCAGTGTGCCTCAGGCAAGCAGCGCCACTGCTGAATAAATTTTCCGGGGGCGCCCCCCGCTTGCTTATTAGGGAAAGATCCCTTGCCTTCCTCCCCCTGTTTGGGGGAGGAGGGGAGGATGACGACTCGCCTGATTTTAGGGTCAAACCCCGGGCGGCACTATGAATTGAATAAACACGTACTAGGTCCAGTGGTCTGTCTGCGGTTGAGGAATCTGATAGGACATGAGCATCCTAATATAGCCCTGGAGATCGCCTTCATCCTTTTCCAACCTTTTGATCTCCTTTCTCATCTTATCCATCACCCCTTCACTCAACACCACTTCAACAGACCTCATGCCGGGGTATGAGCGTTGTATAAGAGAAAAGGCAAGCTTCTGTTCATCCGTCAGGGCGAGATATTTGTCTATCTCATTGATCATGGTCTTTTTGTCCGTATCAAGGCGCCCATCCACCTGCATAAGCAGGTTGAGGCTGAAATCACCGCTGCGGAAATGGGCGGGCATCTCGTCCAGGTTTTCAAGCAGCATACGTATTTCCTTAACCACCTCTTCATCGTTCATGGGATCAAAGGATCCGTCATCAATCATTTTTTGCATGGGCGACATGGGATGAACGGCAAAGGTTCGGACCCTTATGAAGTCCGGTTTTATTATGTTAAGAAGCTTTGCGGTCTCAATGGCGTGTTCCCTGCTGAGCCCTTTACCGCCTACTCCGGGCATGATATATTCTGAAAGGGAGATCCCTGATTCCATGACCCTTATGCCTCCTTCAAGGATATCTTCCGGTGTAATGCCTTTTTGAATAAGTTTCAGCACATTTAATGAGCCGCTCTCCATTCCCGTATGTATCCTTGATAGACCCGCCTCCTTGAGCTGTCTATAGTCATCGGGTGTCTTCCTTTTCATGGATGTCGCCCTGGCATAGGTCGTTATTCTATTGATCCCGGGGAATCTTTTCTTAATATAGGTGATTATCTCAACCAGCTCATTTGCAGGCAATATCAAGGAATCGGCATCCTGAAGAAAGGCGGAGGTGAAAACGTCCCTGTTTCGGGAATAGTAATCCGCCATCATGTCGATATCCTTCTTTACTTCTTCGACAGATCTCCTGGAAAATTTTGTCCCCTTAAATGCAGGGCACATATGACACCTGTTCCAGGGGCAGTTGCGGGTAGCCCTGACAAACAGGCTTGAGGCCTCGCTCGGCGGTCTTATAACTCCCTGTTCAAACATTATGTATTTTTATCTCCTTCCAGTAAAAGCATGGGCCAGTCAATAGTATCAAAGGTCCTGGACAGGAAATGGTCGTCATCCACCAAGCTGAAGACAGGGTTTGTGAAATATTTGTCAGAAGCCTCCTCCACGGCCCTGAGTGGGATGACATCGTCCTTTATGCCGTGAAAGACCCAAGTGGGAACGGTGAGTTTCTTTGTCCTGTACCCGCTTGTCTCTATGAAGTTGATCGCAGGGGCAAGGAGTATGAGCCGTTGGACCCTGGTCGGATACTCCATGGCAAAGAGGGATGCCATAAGGCCCCCGTAACTCGAACCCGCCATTATAATGCCGGTTTTTCCTTCAAGTATCCTTTTTAGTTTGTCCATCCTCTCGGGCAGATCCCCAGTGAAATTGGGTATCACCATGTCAGGGAAGTGCTCCTTGAAATAGACGGCCTTTTTCCCCTGGTTGCTGCTCTCAAGGCCATGAATGAATAGCTTCACTAGATGATCTCCAGTATCTCGAATTCCTGTACCCCTCCGGGGGTCTTAACCTTTACCTCGTCCCCCACCTCTCTTCCGATCAATGCCTGACCCAGGGGGGAATGCACAGATATCCTGCCCTTTTCAGGCTCCGATTCGTAGGGTCCGAGAAGCTGATATCTTATCTCCTCATCCGTAGCAATATTGCATATCAGGACGGTTTTTCCGAACACCACTCTGTCTGAAGCGTTATTATCGATATCTATAACTTCAGCCCTGCCTATTACGTTTTCAAGCTCAGCTATCCTGCCCTCAATAAATGACTGCCTTTCCTTTGCCGCGTGATATTCCGCGTTTTCGCTGAGATCTCCGTGGGCTCGCGCCTCTTCTATGGCCCGGACATTCCCCGGCCTCTCAACCTTTTTAATATGCTCCAGTTCCTTTTTAAGCCTTTCAAGCCCTTCCCTTGTAATAGGGATCCTTTCCATGACAGTATCTCTCCTTTATTAATGGGGACGTCCTTAAATAAATAACTAATTCAATCTATTAAACTATAGCCAAACTCTTTTGATAGCCGTTCTCCCCTCATAACGGCATAAACAATTCCCGATGTGGTAAAATTTAGTTGTCTTGCCACTTCCGTCAAGGCATACCCCAATTCTCTTGTTGCCCAGTAGCAATAAAGGCCTCTTGCATCTGCCCTCGCCTTTATCCTGCTCCTGGAAAAGAGGTCCTTATTCTCTATACCGAATATTTCACATGCCTTTTTCTCCACCTTTTCCAGATTATACCCTTTTGTCTTCAGCTCATAAAAGCGGTTAAATTTATCATCTGCCCGGTTAAGTATATCCTGTACAAAATCGCTTTCACCTAATATCCTCTGATCCCCCTTGATTCGTTCCTGGCCGTTTAGTTTGAGCTCTGCAACCTTTTCCCATCCGCCAAGGCTTCTAACCAGTCCTCCTCCAGTCAGCTCAGGCCGCCTTCCCTGTCCGATTCCTTCTTCCATGTAGGAGAGATATTTATCACTGGCTTTTCCCCTGGTTTTTCCAAAACAGGACAATACATATTCTGTATCCTGCCATGCGCAATCCCGTTTTCCTAATACTACTCCATGTCCGCAGTATGGATAACGTTCAAGATCTGCTATTGATGAGACGATTTTTGCTCTCAACGGATTAAGGTGGATATATCTTACGAGTTCCTTGAGGTATGCGTCTTCCTGGCAGATAATGGATTTATAGCGGTTTTGAAAAAGCTGTCCGTGACGGTTATGCCTTTTGTTGAATGTTACCACATAACCGGTCAACAGCCTCTGCATTAATGTTGAGAGGGAGATGTCCCCTGTCCTTAACAGGAAATGTGCATGATTTGATAAAAAAGCCCATGCATAACATTTTATATGTGCCTTGGGCAGAAGGGTTTCAAGGCGTTCGATAAAGTTGTCCTTGTCTTTATCATCCCTGAATATCTTCCGGTGTTCTATCCCCCTGATGATTACATGGTGTAAAACGCCAGGCGCATCTAATCGAGCTTGTCTTGGCATATATATTTAATAGCAACTGTAGATTAGCCTGTCAAGTTATTTACTTATTTAAGGACGTCCCTCTTTTATATGCCAACGAAAAAAAGGCTACAAGCAAAAGCCTGTAACCTTGTGATATCATTGGTAGCGGGGGCTGGATTCGAACCAACGACCTTCGGGTTATG
>JAFGIC010000041.1 GCA_016929815.1 Deltaproteobacteria bacterium | reverse complement strand
AGGTCCTCGGCTGAACCATGAGATAGCCGGTAACGTCCTTATATACCTCCTTGCTTAAGGAAAGTACGCGTTGGGCCACGAGCTCATGGCCTTCGGGGTAGTATATGGTGAAATTTTGTGTGCTGACCGTGTACCATGAAAGGGAGGGGTCATAGCGGGCCGAACTCATGGAAGGAAAGACAAATGCCATTGCTGTGAAAATGACGAGTATTATAAAGGTTCTTTTAATCATGGATAATAGGGGTTTCATAATTTTCCTGGTTGAAAGGATAATGAAAGGTATACCGTATACCCTGTCTTTATAACATCTGATAGGGGTCCACATCAATAATCATGCTCACGCCGCTCTTTCTCAGGATCTCCCTGGAAAGCGCATCGATCTCTTTCAACAAATAGTGGAGGATCGAGGTTCCTTTTCCCTTTATGAGGATCTGGCGGCGGTATTTGCCCTTCAGCCTGGCCATGGGGGCCTCAACAGGTCCCAATACCCGGATATCCTTTCCCCTTTTCGGCCAACCGGCTGTTATTGCTATTATCTCTCTGCCTATCCTGTCCGCCATGGCCTCTGTCGCGGCCCTGTCATTACCCTGGAATCTCAGGCATGCCAGGTAGGAAAAGGGGGGGTATTCA
Source organism: Deltaproteobacteria bacterium (assembly GCA_016929815.1). GTDB lineage: Bacteria > Desulfobacterota > DSM-4660 > Desulfatiglandales > HGW-15 > JAFGIC01. Next base: position 7,456 of record JAFGIC010000041.1, on the reverse strand, counting down.
AGCTGTTCCCTCAGTTCAGTTTCCTTTAAATAAAAGGATTCATAGTCATGATCTCTTGCGGATATAATGGCATAGTTGCCGGGGTTGAAGGTCTGGATGATAACCCTGCCCTTTCTCTTGCCCCTGCCTGCCCTCCCTGCCGCCTGCGAAAGCAGCTGGAAGGTCCTTTCCCCTGACCTGAAATCAGGAAAGCCCAGGGAGAGATCGGCCGACACAACGCCGACAAGTGTGACATTGGGGAAATCATATCCCTTTGTTATCATCTGGGTGCCGACGAGTATATCCGTCTTTCCCTCATTAAAGTCCTTTAAAATCCTGAAGGTCTCGCCCTTGCGCTTTGTGCTGTCCCTGTCCATTCTGGCTATCCTTGCCAGGGGAAGGAGCCTCTGCAGCTCAAGCTCCAGCCTTTGTGTGCCGAATCCGAAGGCATACATGGCGCCCCTGCGGCATGAGGGGCATTTATCCGGGGGCGTCATATGGAATCCGCAATAATGGCAGTTAAGGCTGTTCTCCCTGATGTGGTATATCAGTGTGACGTCACAGTTGGGACACTTCATTGACTCCCCGCAGGAGCGGCACAAATAAACCCTGCTGAAGCCGCGCCTGTTCAGGAAGAGCATGGCCTGGCCGCCCGAGGCCAGCGTATCCTTGAGGGCGCTTCTGAGCTGGGGGCTTATAATCTCTTCGCTTTTACCGCAGTCCCTGATGCCCTTCATGTCCACGATCTCAACCTCGGGCAGGGGCCTTTTCTCTATCCTTTCGGGCATGGAAAGTAGGCGGTACCTGCCGCTTGAGGCATTACGGAACGACCGGACAGAGGGCGTGCCGGCGCCCAGTATTACCAGTGTGTCCTCCATCCTTCCCCTTACAACGGCCGAATCCCTTGCCTGGTATCTGGGGGCATCTTCCTGCTTGTAGGACCAGTCATATTCCTCGTCAACAATGATAAGCCCCAACCTGGGGAGCGGCGAAAACAGGGCAGACCTGGCGCCTATGACAATATCGGCCTTGCCGCCGGCCATCCTCAACCACTGGTCATATCTCTCCCCGTCGGACAGGCCACTGTGAAAAACGGCCATCCTGTCCCCGAACCGGGAACTGAAGATCCCCTCCGTATAAACGGCAAGGGCAATCTCGGGGACCATTATTATGGCCTGCTTGCCCTGGTTCAGGGCATGCCTGGCCGCCCTGTAATAGACCTCGGTCTTGCCGCTTCCCGTCACGCCGTTTAAAAGACATACGGAAAATGCCCCCTTGTCCAGGCAGCCGGTTATATGCCTCAGTACATTTGCCTGCTGATCAAATAGAATGGAAGGTTCGGGCGTCGTCGCGATTATACCGCCTGAAGGGTTCCTTATGAAGGTCTCCGTGCGGCGCTCCAGCACACCTGCCTTTATCCACTTATTTGCCAGGTACAGACCGTTTTTAAACCTGGAGGTGATCTCGCTTAAGGGGAGGGTCCCTGATGCGCGGAACAGCTCCAGGAATTCCCTCTCGTTCCCCGGCCCGCGGCCTTTGTCACCGGACAGGACTGCTTCAAGGTCAATGCCGTCCATGATCCTGATGCAGATCTTTTTGAGCGGGCCTGCCGTGCCTTTGACTGTCCGGTCCTCGACAATTGCCCAGCCTTTTCCCGTGAGCCGTGCAAGTGCATCTCGCTGCCCGGGCAGTCTCCTGCCGGGGTTGTTTTTAATCCATAAAAGCAGTTCCTTTTCTTCGGGCGGGATGCGGGAAAGTGATATGGCCTTTAAACCCTCTTCGGAAAGCCGCGCTGTCTTACGGGATGTCGCGTTAATGCCGCCCGGAAGGGCCGATCTGATGAGGAGCCCTATGGGGAAAAGGTAATAATCGGCCATCCACTGGAAAAAGGGGACCATCTTCACGTTAAACAAAGGGGTGTCATCAAGGACGTCAATTATGTCTCTGATGCCTTTTACCCCCTCTTTATCCTGTTCCTCTATCCCTATGATGTAGCCGGTCACCTTCCTGTTCCTGAAGGGTGCAAGGACCCTGCATCCGATCTCCGCCCTTTCAAGGAGGGAATCGGGTACGGAATAGGAATAGGCCTCTTTGACCGGGAGGGTCACGGCTATTCGGAGTATGCGATCTGGCTTTTCAGACAATGGAATCCTGTAGTTTAAATTCAAAAATAAGGTTCAAGGTTCAAGGTTCACAGTTAAGGGTTCAAGGTTCACAGTTCACAGTTCACGGTTAAGGGTTCACAGTTCACGGTTCAAGGTCAGTTATAGAACTTTACACCTTATACCATACTTATTCCTCTTTCATCATGGCGAGAACTGATTCTCTTACCTTTTCCATCAGTAGGGGCATGTCCCTTTTTGAATATTCCGTTACGGGGATGGGCTTGCCTATATTAAAATAGATGATCCCCTTATTGACCTTCAGACTCCCCTTGGGGACGATGTCGCGGCTTTTAACAATAGCGACAGGTACGATATCACAGCCGGACTTCATGGCCAGGTGAAATCCGCCCTTTTTGAATTCCCCTACGACCCCGTCCCTGCTCCTTGTACCTTCGGGGAAGATAAGGACGGACGTCCCGTTCCTTATCCTGTCGGCGGCCATGTTTACGCTTACTATGGCCTTTCGGCTGTCCTCGCGGTCAAGACTTATGTAGCCGGCCCTTTTCATTGCCGTGCCCAGTAAAGGTATCCTCATCAATTCCTTTTTCATAATAAATTTGAAATTCACCGGCAGCCCGGCCAAAAGGGCGAATATATCGAAGTAGCTCTGGTGATTTGACATATAGATGCATGGCGTATCCTCCCTGATATTTTCAACCCCTTTAACCTCCAGTTTGACGCCGCAGATAAAGAGGATTGTCTTTGCCCAGGGCACGGCGCACTTTCTATGGATTAGAGTTCCGTCTTTATCAAAGAAAGAGATAATAAAAGAACACAGAGAGATTATAATAGTATGGACAGCTATAAAAATATTAATAAAAATAAACCTGATCATTTATGACCTCATTATTTTATGTTGCAAGACGCAATAAAAATTATTGACACTTTAATTCCTCTATTGTATAAGAATATATAATTGAAACATAATTAAATAACATTAGCTCTCCTCCTTATCAATCGGGAGAAGAGATCAGGGGTTTGAGGATTAAGGAAATAATATGTCATTCTACATCGTTTGTCAGAAAAAAAGAAACAATCCCCGTATGGATATCCGCATCTGCGAAAAAAAGTGTGAATTAAAAGATGAATGCGAGGAATTCCAGGCATATAAAAGATCAAAGACAAAGGAAGTAAACCTCCAGTACAATGCAGAACCGCAGGCCGCGCAACTGTCCGTATGAGGCGCCAGGAATCAGGAATCAGGAATTTGAAATCTGAAATTTGAGATATTTACTTTTGCCTTGAGCCATGACCCCTGCGCCTTGCGCCGAATATGCATGGCTCATAGAAAAAATTCTTGAATTTATCTTGCGCCTTAGCCCTTGTGCCTTGCGCCATCATTTTCACAAACGCATATCCCCCATATACCTTAATATATGCTCCCTGTGAGTCATTACTGATCTGTTGGGTTGTGTCGGGGACCAGTCGTGGGGATTCGGAAGTATGGCCGCAAGCCCTGCGGCCTGGTTGTCCGTCAGATTGCCTGCTCCCGTATTGTAATATTTCAGGGCGGCTGCCTCCGCTCCCTGTATCCCTGTGCCCCAGTCAACCGTGTTGAGATACAATTCCATTATCCTTGTCTTGCTCAGGAAGACCTCTAAAAGCACCGTATAATAGGCCTCCAGGACCTTTCTCACCGGGTTCCGGCCCTTCCAGAGAAAGAGCGTCCTTGCCAGCTGCATGGTTATGGTGCTTGCCCCCCTTGTCCTTCTATTTTTTAAGATATCCTGATAGGCCTTATTCATCTCCACAAAATCAAAACCATGATGGGATATGAATCTCTGGTCTTCCCCGGCCATAACGGCCTTTATAAGGGAGGGTGAAATGTCCTTCAGTTCCCGCCAGTTATGACGGGGAATAACCCGATCTTCCGAGGCAAAGAGATTTTTTATCCAAAGACCGGCAACTGAGACGGTAAAGGACGGATTAAAAAACCTTACAAACAGCACCTGTGCCGCTGAAACAAGGATAAAGATAAGCGCCAGTGTAATCAGTATCCTGAAGGCCAGTCCGGGTATTCTTTTTAACAGACTCTTTTCTTTTGCCATCTGGGCCCTGGATTACCTCTCCGACCTTTTTATACTCTCCCAGACTCTGTCCATCTCATCCATGTCCGCCTCCTCAATGCCGGAGCCTGAGGCGAGCAATTCCGCTTCCATTCGCTCGAATCTCTTTATAAATTTCCGATTCGCGTCCATCATAAGCTGCTCGCTGTTATGTCCCCAGTGTCTTGCGAGATTGACAAGGCTGAACATGAGGTCGCCTGTCTCTTCCCTTACCTTATTATCATCATTTTCATCTATTGCCGTTGTAAGTTCCAGGAATTCCTCTTTAACCTTTTCCCAGATCTCTTCTTTCCCGCTCCAGTCAAATCCGACCTTAGCCGCCCTTTCACTCAACCTGTGGGCCCTTAAAAGCGACGGCAGATTAACAGGGACACTTCTAAGACGGGACAGGGGAGAGTTATCCCCTTTCTTTTCCTCCCTTTTTATCCTTTCCCAGTTGTCCGAGACCTCTGAAGTGCCTGTTACTGTTTTTCCTCCGAAGACATGGGGATGACGCCTTATCATCTTTTCAGTTATCCCTTCAATCACCCCTGCCAGGTCGAATTCCTCCCTTTCCAGCGCAAGGGCGGATAGAAAGAAGATCTGAAAGATCAGGTCACCCAGCTCTTCGCGCACGTCTTCAGACGATTTGTTGTCTATGGCGTCCAGGACCTCATAGGCCTCCTCAATGAGATACATCTTTACCGTGTCATCTGTCTGGACGGCATCCCACGGACATCCGCCTGGTCCACGGAGCCTGAATACGAGTTCATTGAGGGCGGAAACAGCCTCAGAAAGCCTGTCCCTATTCATTGTCATCTGCAAGGTCCTTTATTTTACCGGAAACGGCATTGCCGATCTTTTTCGTCTCGCCCAGGAACCTGTCCTTCAGGTTCCTGTAATGGTCGGGAGAGATAAAATATGTCGCCTTCTGATAGGATTTGATGATCCACGGGGCCAGTGTGGAGTCGGCAATAAGAGCGGTTTTCCCGGGGAGATAAAAGGTCAAGAGGACTATTATCAGATAGGTCAGGATGAGTCCTTTGAGGGCGGCGAGACCTGCCCCGCTGGTCCTATCCGCCCCGCCCATGAAGGGCTTTTTGCTGAAGAGTGTGAGCAGCCATCCGATGATGTTGCATGCCATGAGAACGGCGATAAAGAGGATGATAAAAGCAAGCAGGGGCAAATATTGCTGCAGGGGCAGATACTCTTTCAATATGCCGGTTATCCAGGGCTGAAAATGGTTTCCCAGCCAGATCCCGAGTATAACCCCGGCAAGGGATGAGATCTCCCTGATGAATCCCCTGAATATGCCCCTTATAACCAGAAGGAGTATAAAGGCAATAATGATGTAATCAAGTATGTTCATGCAAGATGTGTATCAAAGCCTGTCGGCTTTAGTCAAGGTCAATTTTGTGGGGATTTTTAAATTGTACGGGCATAAAATGTGTGTTATAAAAACCTATCTTTTTCTAAGGGGGCGATCCTAATTATGATGGGTGAAAAAGAAAAGATGGAACTGATCACGCGCATCAGTCTCGACATTAATGAGGTCAAAGACCTGGACCTGCTTCTGGAAAAGATCCTTACCAACGTACGGAGATTCTTTAACGCCGATGCCGGTTCGATCTATCTCAGAGAGGGAGCAAACCTTAAATTCAGTTATACACAGAATGACACGCTCCAGAAAAGACTTTCTCCGGGCAGAAAACTTATCTACAACACCTTTTCCATCCCCATCAATAACCGTTCTATTGCCGGTTATGTGGCTGAAAGGCGCGAGGTGGTGAATATCCCGAACGTGTATGAACTCGACGAAAAAGTCCCCTATAAGTTTGATTCCCACTTTGATCGCATAAGCGATTACAAGACCCTTTCAATGCTTACGGTCCCCATAACAAATCAGCGGCATGACGTCCTGGGTGTAATGCAGGTAATAAATCATCAGGATGACAATTGGAAGGTCATCCCCTTTTCTCCATCGGATGAGCCGCTTATAATTCATTTTGCCACAAGCGCGGGGCTGGCAGTAGAGCGGGCGCAGACGACCAGGAATATCATATTAAGGATGATAAGCATGGCGGAGATGAGGGATCCGAAGGAGACAGGCGCACATGTCAACCGCGTAGGGGCCTATTCCGTGGAGATATTCGAAGAGTGGGCGAGGACGAAGAATATGCCGCACGATGAGATAGAGAGGAAAAAGGACCTCCTGAGGATGGCCGCGATGCTCCACGATGTAGGCAAGGTGGCAATAAGCGACCTGATATTAAAGAAGCCTGACCGTCTCACCATTGATGAATTTGGTATTGTAAAATCTCACACCTACCTCGGCGCCAGGCTTTTTAAGGATATGCAGTCGGATTTTGATGAGGTGGCCTACGAAGTCGCGCTTAATCATCACGAAAAATGGGACGGGACAGGTTATCCGGGGCATATTGAGGGGATGAATGATCCGTCCTTGAACGGGTCATCGGGTGACGCTGCCGGAGTGAAGGGAAAGTCGGGAACGGATATCCCGATCTTCGGGAGGATTGTGGCCATCTCTGACGTATATGACGCATTGTCTTCGAGAAGGATCTATAAGGACGCGTGGGGCGAGGATCAGGTGCTGGAAGAGATCCGCGCCTTATCCGGAAAACATTTCGACCCGGAGGTCGTGGATGCCTTTTTCGCATGTCTTGACTCCCTGAGATCCATAGCAAAACGCTATTCGGATGATGAACATCATTAAAGAGCCCCTATGGACGGATTGAAACTTAAAGGCTTCAGGTCAAACAGAACCGTTGAAGAGCAGGTAATGAGAGGTAAAGGGGAAAGGTCTCCATTTGATACGGATCTTTTCCGGAAGAATAATATAATATCCCTTGATCCCTCTTATATCTTCAATACAAATGAAAATAACCCCATATCCCTGAAGGATTTGGAAGTGCTTGCACCACGAGTCCTTGATGCCGACAGGATGCTTAAGATGGAAGAGGGTGACATCCTTGATAACGGCGTACCCATGACAGGATGGCAGAACCTGCCGGAAGAGATAACTCCAGCGCATCTTAAAGAGATCAGACAGGCCACAGATGAGCTTTCAAGGGCAATAGACGCCTTCGTTTCCATCGGCATAGGCGGGTCATATCTCGGTATAGAGGCCACCTTTCAGGCATTGACCCACAGCTGGTTCAATCAACTGAGCAGGGAAAGGAGGGGAGGGGCGCCTGAGATATATTTCCTGGGGCAGAACATGGACCCGGACTATTTCAGGGATACCCT
>JAFGIC010000324.1 GCA_016929815.1 Deltaproteobacteria bacterium | reverse complement strand
GGATGCGAATATTTCCAGGGATATTTTTTCAGCAAGCCTGAGACAATTAAGGGAAAGGATATTTCATCCGCTCAGATGAACCTGCTGGGGATTATGGCCGAGGCAAACAGAAGGAATTTTGATTTCAACAAGGTCGAATCAATAATAAGCAGGGATGTGGCAATATCCTACAAGCTTTTGAGATATATCAACTCGGCATTTTACCGAAGGGCAACCACTGTTTCATCAATTAAACAGGCGATGCTGCTCTTGGGTGAGAAGGGGATCCGGAGCTTTCTTTCCCTGATAGCCATGGCAAAACTGGGGAAAAACAAACCTGATGAGTTGATCAGGAGTTCGATTATAAGGGCGAAATTCTGTGAACAGATTGGAGAAAAAAAAAGATCGGGCATAGATTCTTCCGAACTCTTTACACTTGGGCTTTTTTCTTCCATAGACGCGATACTTGATGACACCATGGAAAACCTCATGGGTAAACTTCCCCTGTCCGATGCGCTCAAGGATGCCCTGACATACGGCGAAGGTGAATTAAATAAATATCTCGGGCTTACTATAGCCTATGAGAAGGGCGACTGGGAAGGCGTATCTAATTTCTCAGATCATATTCAAATAGATGATCATGTCCTGCCCCAGTGTTTTGTAAAGGCAGTAACATGGGCAGACGCCGTTGTATAATTTTAAAGGATCTCTTTCATGAGATCATGGTCTATTACTTTCAATGATGTTACAACGCTGTCGGTTATCTTCACGCCTTTTTTTACAGTTACGTTATCCCAGAGTATGGATCTCTTCACCTCTACCCCATCCTCAAGAACCGCTCCTCTCCCGGCTGCGGCCCATCCGGTGAAACTTGCGGACAAGGCTATTTCCGAATCATGCCCGACAATAAAAGACCGGTTTTCAAACTCCAGACGCTCCCTGTTTGCCGCTATATAACTCTCAGGAGTCCCGATATCACGCCAGTAATGTCTTTCAGACACATAAGCCCCTATTGCTTTTCCGGATCGTATCAGTCTGTTATAGCAGTCTATGATATCCGAATAACCTGATTCGGGCATATAAGAAAGGATATCTGGACTGATAATATGTATGCCTGTAAAGGCAAGCCTTTCAGGGCTTTTTTGACGAGATATGTCAATAATATGACTATCCCTGATCATAATCTGATTGAAAGGCTCATAATCGTGAAGGATCATCGTTGCAATTTTGCCTGAATTGACATGACAATTATATGCCTTTTCAAGATCTATATCAGTCAGGATATCCGCATTAAGTACAATAAAAGGATCATCCCCGAAAAAATCAGAGAAATTTTTTATGGCCCCGCCTGTCCCTAGTATATCCTTTTCGACACGAACATCTATCTCAACCCCGAAGGGTATTCCGCCGTTCAGATATTCCACTATCTGCACGTGATGATGATGGGCGTTTACGGCAAAATGCCTGACGCCGAAAGACATAAGATACTCGATGTTTCTGGCAATAACGGGTCTGTTCGCAATGGGCATGAGGGCCTTTGGCCTTTTTTCAGTAAGTCCCTTCATGCGCGTGCCCAGGCCTGCCGCCAGGATTAAAGCCTTCATAACGGTTCCCTTTTGTTTATTCTTATTGCAAATATTTTTTTCTCATTATAGGTATTTATCAGCCATGTCAACTGTACAATTATAAACACTCTTTGTCCATGATCGGGAAGACATTGAACACCACACTTGAATTGTCGGAGTTAAACAGGACGTCGGGTCGTATATTTATGACAGGGATGCCGGGGACTATCCTGGATGAGGATACCGAGGCAATCATACGGGATTACAGCCCTGCAGGTGTTATACTCTTTTCCCGCAATATTGAAGACCCTCTTCAGCTTGCTGGACTCTGCCGTGATCTTCAGGCCGCTGCCATGAAATATCACGGCGTGCCTCTTTTTATCTCAGTTGACCAGGAAGGGGGCATGGTTGCCAGATTAAAGTCCCCCTTTACAATCTTCCCTGGCAATGAGGTTATGGGCAATGATGAAAACCCCCTGGGAAGGGCAGAGGAGTTTGGACGCATAACGGCTTACGAGATGAAGATGGTAGGCCTGAACATGGATCTTGCCCCTGTCCTGGATGTAAGAAAAGGTGCGACTGAAAAGCATCTTATTGGAAGGACCTTCAGTGACAACCACAGGCTCACAGCAAAAATGGGAGCGGTTGTAATAAAGACGCTTCAGGCTAAAGGGATAATGGCAGTGGCCAAACATTTTCCCGGATTGGGACGGGCGGGCAAGGACCCCCACTTTCATCTTCCTGTAATCAAATCAGACCGTATATATATAGACAAGATAAACCTCACTCCTTTCAGATCGGCCGTCAGGGCGGGCGTATCAGGGATAATGACATCCCATGCCCTTTATCCTTCACTGGACCCTGAAAATCCGGCCACACTTTCGCCTGTTATTCTGGGCGATCTCCTGCGGGGGAAAATGAGGTTCAGGGGATTGATCATTACGGATGACCTTGAAATGGGCGCAATAACAGGGCAGCATGATGTGGCTCAAGGGGCATTGAATTCTTTTCAGGCGGGAGCGGACATCCTTCTCATATGCAAGGACCAGAAGAAGCTTCTGGACAGCATCTGTCTGATACGCAAT
>JAFGIC010000323.1 GCA_016929815.1 Deltaproteobacteria bacterium | reverse complement strand
GCCTTCCATATTATATGTCACACCGCCCATTTCCAGGGAAACAGAGCTTGCCGGGTTGTCGGTATTGACCGTGAAGGTGAATTCCTCACCGATATAACCATTTTCAGAGGTTACCTTTGCATCGATAACATTGGCCAGCAGGGCCTTTGTCGCAAAGCTTCCTCCCTTGGAACTCCCTTCCGATCCTTTTTTATCGGTGGCGATAACATAAAAATCTATGCTTCCCAGGTTATCTATCTTTTTCTTCAGGGACCAGTTAGTCCCGGACCCGGTCATGCTGTACTTTTTATCCCCAATCACTGCTGTTACGTTTTCTGCGGGGGCGTTTGTGGTGGCCTCAAACGTGAATGTCTGCCCCTGGTTCCCTTTCTGCGGGCTCACAGCCGCCTTTATCACGTCTATGCCTTTTTTCGCCTTTTCCGTTGTCGTGATCTTTCCTTCGCTCGGCCTGCCCTCCTTGCCGTCCTTATTCCTCGCTGTTACCTTATATCCTGTATCGCCAACGCTTGCTATTTGGGTCGAGTATTTCCATTCGGTGCCGGAGCCTTCCATGGGTTGTTTCTTGCCTTCGAGCTCTAAGAATACCCCTTCGGCATCCGTGCTGGTCTTCACCCTTATCACAAAATTCTCCCCGGCGTAGACCTTTTTTGGGCTCAGGGCAACTGTAGTGACATCAGGGATTCCGGCCGGCCTCTCGCTGGTCATTATCTCAACGCTTTTGGAAAGGCCGGGTTTTCCTTCCATGTTTTTGGCGATAACAATAAGTTTTTTCTTTCCTATATCAGGGATCTTCCTTTTAAGGGACCATTCCTTTCCCGAACCTTGCATCACATAGGTCACGCCGTCCAGATCCAGGGCGACCGAGCGAGCGGGGTGATCGGTATTGGCAATGATCGAGAATTCATCTCCAGCGTAACCCTTGTCCGGGGAGGTTTTCAGCTCTACGATATTGACCTGGGGCGCCTTGATCGAGACAACCCCCCCTTTAGACCGGCCTTCAAGCCCGTCTTTATTCAGGGCTGCTATGGAGAAGGCGACTGCTCCGGTCTCCTCCACCTTTCTCTTGAGGGACCAGTCGGTGCCGGAACCTGTCATCTCATACCGGTTCCCTTCGATGATTAAAGTGACCTTTTGCGCGGGGCTGTCTGTTTTCGCGGAGAAGCTGAACTCATCCCCTCCCAGGCCACTCTGGGGGCTCGCAGAAGCGTTTGTTACATTAACCATGCTTGCGAGGGATTGAATGGTCGTAATCTCGCCCTTCTTTGACTTGCCCTCAAGATCATCTTCATTTATCGCCAGTACTTTATATGGAGATGTGCCGAGACTTGCCACTTGGATAGAGTGTCTCCATTCAGTGCCTTCTCCTTCCATGAGGTACTTTTTGCCTTTCAGCTCGACATATACTTCAAACGCGGAGCGATTGGTAATTGCTTCAATAATAAACTTGTCGCCCACGAAACCCTTTTTCGGGTTAACGTAAGCATTGGTTATGTCAACCGGGGGTGGCGACAGAACCCGGGTAATAATGGTCTGGCCCTCATCCTCCATTGGACTCTTTTTAAGCCTGCCACGCAACAACCTGGTCCCCGCGACCTTTCGGACCTGAAAGATCATATCTTCGTTAAAGATCAGGTTTTCAAGGTCTATGACTTTGAACCAGTTGTCTATCAAGGCCTTGCGAAAATAGTAGGTGAAAAGCCCAAAGCCTTCCGTCTTTCCGCTGCCGGGCCAGTGCTTGTCTCCAAAGGCAATGACCTCCCTGGATCTTTTTGTCGCCTTTTCAGTAATTTTTTCCGGGTATCGCAAGTCATAGGGAGAGAGCACGATGGAAGTTGGTTTTAACAATTTTTTCGAAAATAATGAGTCTGTTACAATAGCGACATTCTTTGCCTTGAACTTATCTGAAGCAAGATATTCCTCGCAGATGCCCGAATGACTCAGCCAGGTCATCTTCAACTTTTTCTGAGCATTTTTCGGAATCCAGTAAGTATCTCCATCCTCATCTTCGGTACTGTGTCCTGAATAGAAGATCAGGAGATTGTCTTTTTCGGTCAGCGTGCTTACATATTTATCAAGATAGGTAACGATGGTTACCAGAGTGGGCTTCTCTTTGGAATCATCCGTGAGCAGCTCGATATTCTCTTGCTTGAAATTATACTTCTCCGTTAGAATCCTTGCTATTTCTTTGGCATCCTTCGGGGGGCTGCTCAGTTTTGGCCACTGTTCATAGTCTCCTATTCCAATGATCAGGGCGTGGTTTATTCCGTTATCCGTATATAATTTTTCCGAAAGGGCGAACAGCCCTTCATTGGCCAGGCTTGACCAGAAAAGGATTATTAGAAGCGAAGCTATAAATGTGGTCCATTTCGGGATCTTCATGACTCTGCATCCGTTATGGGACTTCGGCAGTATAGGGGCACTATGATAAAAAGATTTACTCAATCCGTCGCAGGCGAAACAGTTTTCATTAAAGAGCAGGACGCAACACTTACTGATCCCCCGGGTTGTTCCACGCCGACAGCTAAGGACCGGAGATTGAGCACTTAATTTTAGAGGTCCTCGTAAGACATTAATATTAAGAGAATAACTTATAGAATTTATTTTGAAAACTGTCAAGAGCCAATTAAGAACCAAATTGGATTTCCAATAAATTTTTATACGTTGGAATATGGCTTGACAGCACGACTCTTTTTCAACTATTCTGGGCCATATATGGAGACAGATTAAATAGCGGTTTCACGGAGATAAAACTGCCTACTAATGCTCATGAGCCTTAGGCTTGCTGATAATCGCTATGAACTTTCTAATGCTGTTTTAGCGCTGTAAGCGCTTAAAAAATCTTTAAATGCTATATTTAATATGTGAGAAGCAATGAATTCAAGCGAACGAGTTCATCTCCAGGCGAGAGGGGCCCTGATTGTCGCATCCGGCATCTCGGATCCCGGACGGGTCCGGACGGATAATCAAGATTCAATATATCTGGACAAGGAAGGACATTTTGCACTTCTTGCCGACGGTATGGGGGGTCACGAACGAGGCGCCGAGGCGAGCCAGGCAGTCATCGAAATCCTTCAGGCGCACCTCCAACCGGAATTGATATTATCGGAACTCAAGGACATTACCAATGTGGAAGGTGTCCCATCTGATATATTATGCCTTTTTTCATTAGTGGATAAGGGTGTAAGCAAGGCAAACTCAGTTCTTTACGATCGTAACCAGAAGGCCGGTCTGGAGAGGTATATGGGATCAACCCTTGTTGGGCTGGCCTCTTTCGAGATCGGTCATGTGATCTGGTTTCATGTCGGCGACAGCCGTTTATACCGCTGGAGGGATTCCAAACTGCAATGCATTACAAACGATCATTCCGTTTACGCCGAATGGTTGCGTAAAGGGCGTTCCGGCAAAGAACCCGCCAAGAATATTGTTACAAGGGCCATTGGTCCGAAGGAAGGAGTAGTGCCGGACATTGAATGGGAAGAATGTCGAAAAGATGATACCTATATCTTATGCAGTGACGGTCTGAATGACATGCTGACGGATGAGGAGATAGCGGATATCTTAAAAAGTGATAATGACGTCGACGATACTGCAAAACGCTTGGTAGATGAGGCGAATGAAGCAGGCGGCAAGGATAATACCAGCGTAGTCGTATGCCGGGTTTTGATTTCCAGGGCAGATTGACACTCATATTGCTTTGCCATATAATTTGTTCAGAAAAGACACTTATAACAGGGAAATAATATGGTTAGAGAAAATGTTACCTTAGCTATTCTTTTTGCTGATATTGCCAAGAGCACCCACCTGTATGAGACCTTAGGCAACAAGACAGCTCAAAATCTAATAGGTAATTGCATCTCTCTTCTCTCAAGAGTAACTGCACAGCACCATGGAACGGTAATCAAGACGATAGGTGATGAGATAATGTGCACCTTTCCAAGCGCGGATGATGCTGTTGAGGCCGCAATTGCCATGAACAGGGATCTTGAGCAGTTGACCATTGCTGATATGCCGGGAATTGTTCCTCCGAATATCTATGTGGGCATTCAGTCAGGTCCTGTTATCCGGGAAGATAATGATGTATTCGGGGACGCTGTTAATGTCGCAGCCCGTATGGTGGCTATGGCGAAGCAAAGGCAGATCATTACCACTGATGAGACAATGGAGGCGCTTAAGCCGGAACACAAGTGCATGGCCAGGGTCATAGATAAGACTACTGTTAAAGGTAAAAGCGGTGAGATCAATATCTATGAAGTCATATGGGAGCAGCACGATGCAACTGTTATGGTTGATGATTCCTTGGACGCCCTGAAAATAGAATCGCGTATGGAGTTAGAATTTCAGGGTCATAAGATCGATGTTGATCAGAATCGACCCAGTGTAACCTTAGGACGCCAGAGTCATAACGACGTTGTCGTCAACGATGGCCGAGTGTCCCGAACTCACGCTCGGATCGAGTATCGCCGCGGCAAGTTTATGTTGATCGACCAGAGCACAAATGGTACTTTCGCCCTTATCCAGAGCAAGAAAAACATCACACTCAGACGAGATGAAGCAACATTACTCGGCAGCGGAGTTATAGGTCTTGGCCGCGAAGTGACGGATGATTCACCAATCGCAATACACTATTCAATAAAACTTTGCTGAAACTCCTTACCCCTCACAGCCGGGAATAAGGCCCCTCTTCCCGCATCGCCTCTGTACTTCGGAACCTACTCACTAAAAGATAAGTTATACTATATATTGTATATTTCTTGACTTTTATATCAATATAGTGTTATATTAGCGACAAATATTTTTAAAGACTCTATCGCATTGATGAACCGGGGGCAGCCCATGAAAGCATCATTTTTTGTGTCAAAATTTTTCATAATAAGCCGGTTACCCTTCATTTTATTTTTGATATTAATTTGGGTTGAAACCGGAGAATGTACGGAACTGGGCTATTATAGTATTCACCTGGCGTCATTTAAGGAACTTCGAAACGCTAACAATTTTGTTAATTCATTGGCTAATAAAGGAAAGATACTCTTTTGGAAGAAGACCGATGTCCCCGGGAAGGGAGAATATTACAGGGTTTACCTGGGCAAGTACCAAGACAGGGATAGTGCCGTTGAGTTCTGGAAAAAGTTAAAGGAAGAAGGAGGTGTGAATTATTTTGGAATCCATAAGTTCCGGGAGGCCGCTCTACCGGCAGAGATAGAGAAGTTACCTCCTGTTGCCGCACCGGAGGAAGAGAATGCGGTCCAGGCATCTATTCCTGAACTTAAGAAAGAGCGTTTTGTGGACAATAAGGATGGCACTATCACGGACACAAAAACAAATCTTGTGTGGATCAAGAACGGATGGAAAATAGATTTTTTTTCAGCAGTTAATTGGCAGGAAGCAAAAAGAAAGTGTGAAAATTTCAAATATGGCGGATACACCGACTGGCGGCTGCCAACGGTTAAAGAATGGAAAAGCCTGCTGGATAAAGATAGGGAATATCCTGCCATAGTAGAACCCAACCCCTTTGAAAATATTATCGTTCACATGCCTTATTGGTCGGATACAGAGTTTAACTCCAACCAGAGTGCCTCCCTGAGTAGCCCGGTTCGCGCCTACACAGTGATGCTGTATTATGGCCGGTTTAGTCACCAGAATATCAATAAACTGGCATTTATCCTGCCAGTCCGTTCACAAAAATAACCCTACAGTTGCAACAGTAGGGTTATTTTATATCGTTTAAATAGCTCTCACCATATGGCTTCGTGGTGTTTTTAGCCAATCAAACATCTTAAAGATCCCCGCATCTACCTTTTTTATTGTCCCATACGCGGAGTAAAACCCTCGTTTTTAGG
>JAFGIC010000322.1 GCA_016929815.1 Deltaproteobacteria bacterium | reverse complement strand
GTTTTTGGGTTATTGGTTTATCCCTTTATACAACAGGTTCCCCAGATGGTTCTTCAATTTTTTTATCATCCGTGCAAAATTCAGGTAATAGATTTATTGCTTAAATAGCAAGTGGTTAGAGGTTAGATCAGACAGGCTGGCAGGCGCCCTAATGGTAAAGGACATTAGAGTGTAAATTTTTTCTATTATTTATGAAGAGAATTTCCCCTTGTTGGTAAATTTCGACATAACCTACTGGGATAATAGATGCTTCATGGTGATCTTAATCTGGAGATGGTCCGTTACGCTGGGTATTAGATTCATCGGGAAATGGAATAGGAGGCTTGAGCCCTGATAGGTATATTCAAAACCCTCTTCCGATTTTGAAACCGTCATAAGCGGGTAAAACCATAATGAAAGGGGCCGTGAGAACTCGAATGTTACTGCCATCCTGTCCGCCTTATTAATAAGTTCAAAGATGGTCAGGTTGTCCTCCTGGCCTGTTTCAGAAACGTTCCGAACAGCCCCTGACTCCTTGAAGAAAAAATACCTGTCCGGATCCAGATCGGAAAACAGATTAAGATTGAATTCACACCCGTATCTGGTCGATAGATTTTCAGAGCTTTTATTTTCGAAGAAATAATCTATAGTGATTCCCGATCCGTTTTTCACATTTATTGATTTATTTATCTGCAATCTTCCAGGGCCTACATAACCTTTTCTGGAGAGCCTTATCATTACGTAGTCCTGTGTGACGCTTTCCTGTTCAATAGTGTATTCTCCCTGGACAAAATTCCCGTCTTCAGGGTAGTCATTTATCGCATAATCCCGTAGGGAAGCATCTTCGCCAAGAAAGTGATCGAGCAGAGATATCCTGTCGTATTTATCATATACAAGAAGTTTGACGAGATCCTCTCCTGATTGAGATATGTCATGGATGGATGCGATGCCCTCCTTATCTTTTTTCGGGGAATCGCCGGGTTTTACCTTGTCAAGTTCATAATGATACGCTTCATGCCTCCTCGTCAGGACATCGCTCAGGTTAATAGCGCAGGGGAGGTGGCACAATTCAAATATGCCGCCTCCTTTATTAGGGGAAATGCCTATGCCCGTCTGATCATCCCATATAATTATCTCATCATGTCCATCCCTGTTGATATCCTCCTTGAACATAACGATCTTTTTACCTGAGCGGGATAAAATGGATGCCTGTGCCTTAATAAGGTTTTCATGTATGGCCCGCCTCAGGTGCCCGAGGTAAAGACCTCCGAAGACCCCGTGCCAGTATGCGCAATTACACTGGCTTCTCCATATGTATCCCCTTGCTTCTTCGTTATCGCCTGCCAATTCACTCAGAAAAGACATCTTCTTATGCATCCTGTTGGATTCCTCATACTTTACCAGAAAATTATCCCATATACCGCCCCTTACAAAAGGTCTCCATTCCTCCCATCTTCCATCGTTTTTAAGGGATTGTATTATCTTCTGAAGTGTGTGTGACTTTTCAGCAGGCAGGGCCCACTCTGTCATCTCTTCATAGGATGCCTGCGGCAGATATATCCGGCCTACAGGAGGCGTTGAAGATACAAAATCCCGCGGGAGTTCAGTCCTGAGCCATTCGGTATTGCTTTCAATAGAAGCAAAAAAGGTCTCAAGCCAGCCTTTTTCAAGTACCCATTCGTGGGTTCCGGGCCAGAGGCCGAACTTTTCCATGTCATCTCCATAAACGGCAATTTCCCTGCCCATGTCCTCCTGTGCCTTCAGATGACTGATGACGTCCTCCACAAGCCTGAAGGGTATCAGATAACGCATGATCATAGGTGTTGCCATCATTTTAAGGGTATCCCCTCCCTTTTCAGTTATATATGTACCATAAATGTTTTCATGTTTGAGCCCTGCATAATAGAAGTGTGTATCATCGACAACCGTGTAGGAGAGGCCTGTATCCTTTAAGATCGAAGGAATAGCCGAATCCCATACCCTTTCAGTGAGCCAGAAGCCCTCCGGCTTTACTCCAAAACGTTCATTAATAAAATTGTTCATGAGAAAGACCTGTCCCCTTGCATCCCGTGCAGGGATAGCGGCAAGCAGTGGTTCATAAAATCCGCCTGACAGGAGTTCTATCTGATTTCTTTGAACCATTGACAGAAGCATGTCCATGGATTCAGGCTCGTTATTTTCAATCCATTCGAATAAGGGGCCTGAGAAATGAATGCCTGTTTTTATCCCCGGGTGTGCATCAAGGAGTTCCAGAACGGGTCTGTAACATTTCCGGTAGGCCATTTTAAAGACTTGATCAAAATTTCCGACAGGCTGATGACCATGCAAAACCATTACTAATCTGATCATAATTATTTCTCCTTGATTAGAAAACCGAGAAGATGTCCCAGTTCTGATAACATCAAATGGTTCTGGGGCATGACAGTTTTTAAGCTGTTGTCATTTTTAATTGCATCGTAGAAGATATTCTGACATTCCCACAAGTCAAGTTCAACACGATGTTCAGTCATAAACCTTAAAAACCTGATCATATTTTGGATAATTAAGGGGTTTTGGGACATTGTAAAGGAATTCATGCTGTTTACCAGAAAATCCTGCGCTGCCTTTTTGATTAAAACGTCCGTCATCATCTCCCTGAAAAAGGAATGCGCCGGTTTGCCTTCCGCAGAAATCAATCCTGTGTCGGCTTGGAAAAGCTTCAGCAGCCGGGATAGATCCTGAAAATCAATCTGTTCACCATCGGCATTTTTATTAAGGAGAACGGAAAATTTTTCTGCGAACAACAAACGCAGGATATTGTTCAAACAGAACGGAGGAGGCGCCTCATTAAACAAATGCAGTATATTGGTGAGTTCGTCAAGTGCCCCATCCTGGTGCATGGATTTCCTTATCCTGTAATAAATCGAAGAGGAAATGCCGTTAATTACTGCAAGACGTACATCGGGTATAAGATCTTTAATTGAAAAAACCTGCGCATCCTGCGCCATCATTGAAAAGACTGTAACCAGGCCTTCCGTCGATTCAGAAAATGTCCTTGAAATCTCATCGTTTATCAATTTGTAATCCGGGGCTGAAACGCTTCCTGTAACACATATGCAGTCCCTGCCTTTTTCGCAAACAGCCAGGTATCTTCTGGATGTCTCTTTATGAGTCCATTTTTCAGTTATCTTTACCTCTCCCATCACGGCCTTTGCCCCATTTTTTTCATAGCTGTTCTCCCGGACGGACGTTACGATACCT
>JAFGIC010000321.1 GCA_016929815.1 Deltaproteobacteria bacterium | reverse complement strand
AATATTCGAAAGATCAAGATCTTTTTAGGGGATGAAGAGACCGCGGCAGTGGCCAGGGCAAAGCTTGCAAAGGCCAAACTCACGGCACAGGAGTCGGCAGATTAATGATTGTAAAGATGAGAAAATTTACATTTGTGGGTCCCGGCAGGGAAAAGGATCGCTTTGTCCTGAGGCTTCAGGATCTCGGCGTCACCCATATCAATCTGCCTGCCGAGGCGGTTGAACCTTCGCAGATTTCAAAAGAGATACAGAGGGTGTCGGAGGTAAAAAGATTCCTGGGCCGCATGGATAAAAAGAAAGAGTCCGCAGCCCGCCACTTGGACTATGCAGAAATCTGTTCAAAGAGGGAGGAACTGGGCAGGAGAGAGGCAGACCTACTGAACAAGACGGCAAACCTTCGGAAGGAAAGGGCGCTCCTGGAACCCTGGGGTGATTTTAATCCCGACGATATAGCCTTCCTGCGTTCAAAGGGCCTGCACATAGGCTTTTACAGGATGCCTGCCAGGCAGTTTGTAAAGCTGCCACTTGAAATGATTTACTGCCACATCGCCCGCCAAACCGAAGGCGAAACATCCTTTGTTGCCATGTCATCTCAGCCTGTTGACCTCGGAACGATTGAAGAGAAACTTCCACAAAAGGGCCTCTCACAGATAGACATGGAGATCGAGGCCTGCGAAAAGGAGCTGTCGGAGATCAACAGAGAATACGAGAGGCTCGCCGCAAAGATAAGGACATTGACTGACGCAGAGGTAAACCTGAAAAATGACTATGAATACAGAAAGGTGCTTCTCAATACGGCGTCGGAGCTTGATAACAGGGTCTTTGTCCTGACATGCTGGTCGCCTGTGCCGGAGAATGAGCTTATCCGGGAAATAGGGAAAAGATTTCATTTCGGATACTTCTGCGAGGACCCCGACCCTGACGACAGTGTCCCTGTCCTTCTTTCCAACAAGCCCGCCTTTGACTCTGGCGAGGACCTGGTGAACATCTATTCACAGCCCAATTACAGCGACTTTGACCCCAGCGGCATAGTATTATACTGTTTCGCGGTGTTCTATGGATTGATCATCGGGGATGCCGGATACGGCTTTGTACTCCTGGCGCTTACCGGCCTCTTGCACTGGAAGATAAAGAGCACAAGCGATCTCTGGATACGTTTTCGACGCATGTCATACATATTGGCTTGCTCGGTCCTGTTCTGGGGCATTGTATCGGGAGGATACTTCGGCATTACCCTGGGAGACAACAACATCCTCAGAAGCATCACGTTCCTTGACATGGGCACAAAGGAAGGCATGAACGATGCGATGCTCTTTTCTATCATAATAGGGATGATACACATCTCCCTTGCACTGGCGATCAAGTTTTACAGGGTTCGTGATATCGCCTCCCTTGGATGGATTGTCGTAATATGGTCGGGGTATGCCCTTATAAAATCAAACATGATAGCGGGCGCGTCCAATCCAGGCGCCATGTGGATACTTATCGCGGGAATGGCCATGGTGGTCCTCTTTACATCAAACTCGAGGAACCCCCTTATCCGTATTGCCCTTGGCCTTAACGGGGCGCTGGGCGTGGTGCAGCTATTTTCAGACATACTTTCATACATGAGGCTTTTCGCCCTGGGGCTGGCAACCATGTATATGTGCCAGACATTTAATATGCTGGCATCTATGCCCTATGACGGCATCCCCTACGTAGGGATTATACCGGCAATCCTGATACTCATTGCCGGGCATGGGATAAACATCATGCTTGGGGTGATGGGAGGGGTTGTCCACGGCCTCAGGTTAAATTTTCTGGAGTGGTATCGATGGTGTTTTGAAGGAGACGGTCTGGCCTTCAAGCCCTTCAGGAAGATCCCAACAGATTTTAACAGGAATTCAAAACCGCCGGAAACGGCATAATTTTTCATGTCTCACCGATCCGTCCGGCGGTGGGCCAAAGATTAAGAGGAGGAGAGGATATGGATATCAATACAATACTAGGTTATGCAGGCTGTGCGTTTGCTATAGGGATCCCGGCCATAGGCAGTTCTTTCGGGGTGCTCGTTCCGGGCTCGGTCTCCCACGGCGTAATGGCAAAGGTGGAGGAAGGACACGGCAAATTTATAGGCATCTCAGCCGCCCCCTCAAGCCAGACCATCTACGGGCTTATTTTAATGTTCGTTCTCATGCCCAAGGTTGAATATGCAGGTTTTGCGGTTATGTTTATAGGACTTTTCTGCGGCCTTGCTATTATGATCTCCGCGATACTACAGGGCAAGGTGGCAGCCACGGCCATTCTTGCATCTTCCAAGAAGCAGGAGATCTTCGGCAAGTGCTTTGCCGCAGCCGGTATTATAGAAAGTTTTGCTATCTTCGCCCTTGTCGCAGGGATAGTTATGATTGGGAACATACAGGAGCCTCCGCGTGATATGGGACATACTCCTGCCGTAACCCAAGGTATCGGCGGCGCCGGCGTCATGCCCGGCGGACAGCAGGGCGTCACGCCCATGGGCGCAGGCGGCGCAGGCGTCATGCCAGGAGGCCAGCAGCAGGGAAGTATGCCCGGTGGCTCCGGCGTCATGCCCGAGGGCCAGCAGGGCGGTATGCCCGGGGGCGCAGGCGGCCAGCAGTGATCCGAATGACAGACGGATCAAATATACGCAGTAGGTGCAGATCAACTTTAATCCGTATTTCAGCCGGTTATCAATAAGCCTGATATTTCGTCCAAAGATCACCGTTCCATGGAAATGCCTTTCAATAAGGCCTTTCCATGGAATTTTTTAAACAGTCGCTATACACATTAGCCCGTTTTTCAACTCTCAAGCCTTTCACAAAGAGATCTTATCGGCACTAATAACATTGCATTGACGGATGATGCGGTTTATGAGCCGATAAAAATTCTTGACCGGCCTGTTGAAATAAGATTATCCTTTTACAGAAAGGGATACTCGGAGTCCTTTACAAAACATGAGGGAGTTCCTATTATCGTCATTCCGGCAAAGGCCGGGATCTTATAATTTCAGCCATTCCCGGGATTCCCCCTTATCAGGCGCGTGACAGGCTTAGTCAACCCGAAATCAGGAAGGATCGTTATTTAAATGGAACATGAAGAAGAGATGCTGAAGGACATAGCCCTGATGCTGAAGGATTTCAGGAGGGAGAGAAGCGAGCTCATCCCTGTGCTGCAGGAGATCCAGGCAAGGCATTCCTATCTTTCAAAAGACGCGATCAGGCTGGCAGCCGATTATCTCAATATGAGCCCCATCGAGGTCTATGGTGTGGCTACATTCTATAATCAATTCAAGTTCAACCCGCCCGGCAGACACCGGATCAAGGTATGCCTGGGCACAGCGTGTCATGTCAAGGGCGGGGATATCATCCTTGAGAATTTTGAGCGCAAACTGGGGATCAAAGACGGCGAGACGACCCCGGACAGGGAATTCAGCATTGAAAGCGTGGCCTGTGTCGGGTGCTGTTCACTGGCCCCCGTGGCTATTGTTGATGATAATGTCCAGGGGTACATTGCTCCCAGCAGGATTGAGGGCATCTTTACGGAATACAGGGTAGAGAAGGAAAAACAGGCAAGACAAAGGCAGAAAAATGACCCTGAATAAAAAAGGAGCGGTTCAGATCTTTAACTCGATCCGCAGGGAGGCAAATAAGAGTGCCGATGCCCTTAAGAATGAAGGAATTCCCAGGATCTACATAGGAAAGGCCACATGCGGCATTGCCGCCGGGGCGCTGGACACCCAAAGGTCCTTTGAGGAGGCGCTTAAAGAACTGGGTGTCAATGCCGCCATCAGATCCGTCGGATGTTTCGGCCATTGTTACGCGGAACCCCTTGTCATTATCGACCATCCTGCATCAGGGCTCCCCCCGGTTTTCTTTCCTAATGTGACCCCGGGCAAGGCGAGGATGATCATAAAGTCTTTTCTTCTTGAGGGAGATCCCCTTTTTGAACACATGCTGGGGTCTGTAGAGCCCAATGACATGGTCCCCAGCGTCATGGATTATCCCAGGTTCAAGCTCGAAAAACGTCTGGTCATGGAAAGATGCGGGCTCATTGATCCTGAGGACATCTTCGAATACATCGCACTGGGCGGGTATTCATCTCTTTTAAAGGCTGTTCAGTCTTCACAGCGGGAGATCATCAGAGAAATACTCCTGAGCGGCCTCAGGGGAAGAGGCGGCGCGGGTTTTTCCACCGGGGAAAAATGGGAGATGGCCCGCGCTATAAGCGGCAGGGAAAAGGTTGTGATCTGCAACGCCGATGAAGGAGACCCGGGCGCATACATGGACCGCACCATACTTGAAAGCAATCCTCACCAGATCATTGAGGGCATTGCAATATGCGCCCGCGCCATAGGCGCCTCAAAGGCCATAGTCTATATAAGGGCCGAATACCCGCTGGCGGCCCAAAGGGTCAAAATTGCCATAAAAAGCGCCGAGAAACTGGGGATACTGGGGAAAGGTGTGCTGGGCAGCGATATTGATTTT
>JAFGIC010000320.1 GCA_016929815.1 Deltaproteobacteria bacterium | reverse complement strand
TTTTATAGCTTATCACAGCGGGCCTGGGTATCCCCCTGGTGCCCGAGGTCATAATCATCATGGCAGTATCTTCGGGCCTTCCCCGCCATAATTCCCTGTCGAACAGATCAGGATCTTCCTGTTCCAGGCCCTTTCCCATCTCCAGCAACTGATTGAAGCTCAGGAGCCATGGGTCATCCTTATAGATTACCATGCCGGTGGGATCAATAAAGATTACCCTCCGTACACCGGGAAGCGCATCCCTGTGCGCGAGTATCTTTTCAGCCTGCCTCCTGCCTTCCACGAACACAAAGGAGGCATGAATACGATTCAGGTCATAAACCAGTTCCCCGGCCATGGTTGAAGTGAACAGATTGACGGTAACGGCCCCTGCCGCCTGGGCGCCGAGTTCACTGAAGAGCCACTCAGGCCTGTTATCAATAATGAGAGCAATATTTTCACCCCTTCGGAAACCTATTGAAATAAGCCCCAGGCACACGCGCCTTGCATATTGGAGGTATTCCTTCCAGGTATAGGGCTGCCAGATGCCGAAGGCCTTTTCCCTGATAGCGGTCCTGTGGTCCCCCTGTTTTTCCGCCTGCCCGGCCAGTATCTGCGGAGATGTGAGTCCTCTCAAACCCGAAAGGGGTTCATATTTTATTGATTCTGCGTTTTGTGTCTTCTTGCCCATAATATCAGTGATGCAGTTAAACCTTCATCCCTTAGGCGGGTATAATTTTGTTACCTTCGGGTGATTTTCAACAAAATCAGGTGCGCCTTCCGCCAGCTTTACCCCAAAGTCGAGTACAGCAACCCTGTTTGATATCTCTACCGCGTCGGACATGTCATCTTCAGCGATTATTATTGCAATATTGCTTATTTTATTCAACTCGGACAATATTCCTTTAATTTCATCCATCTCCTGCTGCGTCATACCTGTAAAGGGATCGTCAAGGATCAGCATTCCGGGTTCCATTGCAAGGGCGCGGGCGATCTCAAGCCGCTTGCTCATGCCGTAGGACAGCTTTCCTGCCGGGGATTTTCTCAAATGCTGCATCTGAAACATCTCAATCAACAGTTCCACCATCCCCCTGTTGCGGTTCTCCTCATGCCGGACTCGTGATGAGAAAAAAAAGGCTGAAAATATATTATGCCTGTAAAAACAGGTTCTCGCCAGTAGCAGGTTTGGAAGCAAAGTCATTTCAGGGAGTATTTTTATATCCTGGAAATTTCTCCCTATGCCAAGGCAGGCTATATAATGAGGCTCACGGCCCGTGATATCCTCATTGTTAAAAATAATGCTGCCTTGATGTGGTGTCAGCTCGCCTGTGATGCAATCAATAAGGCTGGTTTTCCCTGCCCCTTTGGGACCGATAAGCGCGAAAATTTCACCTGTCCTGACGGAGAGATCAATATTGTTCAGGGCGAATCCGCTCCCCCATCTCAAGGAAAGGCCTTTAATATCAAGGTCAGCCTGTATATCTTTTGGCCTGGAGGGTGAAAAAGGCCCCTGATGATCTCTGAAGCTTTTCATAAATATGCCCTTTTATAGCAGATTAAAAAGACAAATGACTCACTGCCTTTATTTAACTGACTAAACTTATTGAAGTGCTTATTCTATGTCAAGAAATAATCAACATAACCCCGTTGCACGGAGGTAAATTGCCTGTTGTCTTTCTTGGCCCCGTGTGTTAATTAAACAAACATGTCATTCCTTAAAAGGTATGCCATGATTTTGCTCTTAAGGCACAGGAGATCAAAATGGAGATAAGTTTAATAAAGGCAGGTCCTGACCGGTTAAAAAAGAAGCCCGGCGATAATGACAACCTTAATTTTGGCGATATATTTACCGACCACATGTTCGTTATGGATTATAAAGAGGGCGTAGGGTGGCATAATGCGAGAATAACACCCTACGGCAGCTTTCAGATCGACCCGGCTGCCATGGGCATTCACTATGCCCAGGAGGTTTTTGAGGGGCTTAAGGCATACATGGGAAAGAACGGAGATATATACCTCTTTCGACCCGAAGAAAATATCAAGAGGTTCAACGCCTCCGCCACCAGGGTGTGCATGCCCGATGTGGATGAGAATATCTTCATGGAGGGCATGAAAAAGGTTGTGCTTCTGGACAGGGAATGGATACCGAAAAACAGGGGGACCTCCTTGTATATCAGACCGGCCATGTTTGCCACTGAGCCGCATCTGGGTGTAAGACCGTCAAAAGAGTACATATTTTTTATTATTCTGTCCCCGGTGGGAAATTATTACAAAGAAGGCCTCAACCCCGTAAAGATATACGTGGAAGACAAATACGTTCGGGCAGCGGTAGGAGGGATCGGAGAGGCCAAGACCGGCGGCAACTATGCCGCAAGCCTGCTGGCTTCAGAAGAAGCCAAGGGAAAGGGCTTTACCCAGGTACTGTGGCTTGATGCGGCTGAACGGGAGTATGTTGATGAAGTGGGCACTATGAATATGTTTTTTTTAATTAATGACGAAGTCTTAACCGCACCCCTGACCGGCAGTGTGCTTCGGGGTATAACAAGGGATTCAGTCATCCGGCTTTGCAGGGACTGGGGGATCTGGGTGTCGGAACGCAAGCTATCCATATACGAGATATTAGATGCCGCAAAAAGCGGGAGGCTCAAGGAGGCCTTCGGGACGGGTACGGCAGCCGTGATATCGCCCGTGGGACAGATAACCTTTAAGAATGAAGACCATATAGTTGCCGGAGGGAAGATGGGGGAAGTTTCACAGAGGCTTTACAATGAACTTATCGGCATCCAGTATGGAATAAAGGAAGATCCCTACGGCTGGAGGGTGAAGATTAATTAGGTTTTTCAGTGGAAAAAGTTCTTACAGGCCTTGATCGATTCAGAGACGGACAGTGGGAGAGGTTCAGGGGCAGGCGCCTGGGGCTTTTATGCAACCAGGCATCCCTTGACTCTGATCTCAGACACGCGAAAAATATAATATCCGGGGTTCTGCCCGGTAATTTGGAGGCTCTTTTCGGTCCTCAGCATGGATATGGCGGCGAGGATCAGGACAATATGATAGAGACAGGTCATTCTGTTGACAGGGAACTCGGTATCCCTGTTTACAGCCTTTATAGTGATTATAGAGAGCCCCTTGAGGAGATGCTTGACCTGATCGATGTACTTATTATCGATCTCCAGGACGTAGGAACGAGGGTATATACCTTTGCCTCAACCATGTTAAACTGCATGAAGGCGGCCGGAAAGGCAGGGAAGAAGATTGTTGTCCTTGACAGGCCTAATCCCCTTGGCGGTATTATCACAGAGGGGAATCTGTTAAGAAGCGATCTGTTTTCCTTTGTAGGACCATGCGCAATCCCTATGCGCCATGGACTTACCATGGGCGAAATGGCACTTATGTTTGACCGCGTCTTTAATCTGGAAACCTTGCCGGAGATCATCCTGATGTCCGGATGGACCAGAGGGATGCTGTGGCATGACACGGGATTGAGATGGATCATGCCTTCCCCGAATATGCCGGTCCCTGAGACCGCCTATGTTTATCCTGGACAGGTGATATGGGAGGGGACCAACCTCTCTGAAGGCAGGGGGACCTGCCGGCCCTTCGAGATATTTGGAGCGCCATACCTTGACACCGCCTCGATCAGAAGAAGTCTTGCGCCGTGGGCTACAAAGGGGTGCCTCCTGCAGGATATCACCTTTCGTCCCACATTCAATAAATGGGACGGCAGACTCTGCAGGGGTTTTATGATCCACATACTTGATCACGCTGTATTTCGGCCCTATCTGACATCGATATGTCTTCTCATGGCCGTAATTGAGGGACACGGCAGGGACTTCCGTTGGAAAGATCCTCCCTATGAATATGAGTTTGAGCGCATGCCCATTGACCTGATCCTGGGTGACGGGGAACTGAGAGAGGCCATAGGAACAGGTGAAGACATTTCTAAAATAATCGGCATATGGGATAATGAAAACCGGGATTATGTTCAATGGAGGAGGGATTTTCTGCTGTACAAATAGATACAATATGCGGGTTTTATATAAATTTAAAATGCCATAATCTACTTTTGATAAAAATAGATTACGGCATTAATCATTACATGAATATACCTTGCCCGTGTTTTATGAATGATACTGAGGTCTATTTAAAACATCTGCAATAAATTGTTTACGTTCGATATATCAAAATGCAGATTACTTTTTAGGTCCTCCGCCTATCCATTTATCAATGGCTTCCTTGTCAAATCGCCATACCCGGCCTATCCTGATAGCTGGGATCTTGCCTTCGGCGGCATATTTACAAATAGTAATCTCATGCAATTTGAGATATTTTGCTAATTCTTTTGTAGTCATTATCTGTGGCATAATAA
>JAFGIC010000319.1 GCA_016929815.1 Deltaproteobacteria bacterium | reverse complement strand
CAATGGCGGACGCCTGGGCGCCGCCGCCGCCGATGACCACGTATGCGCCGTGATCCAGACATTCCTGCTGGATGGGCGAATAGATAACACCAGGTTGAACATCGATCAGGAAGTGTTTCTCATCGATGAAGAAATCCTGCATGCGTTTCATATCGATTAAAAGCGCGTCCTCCACATGGGGATGGGAGCGCGGCCCGTAGAACCCTGTTGCATAGGGCACATATGGGACGTTGTTCCTGTAGCATACCTTTACTATCTTCTGAACTTCTTCCGTTGTACGGGGCATGATGACCGCTCCTGGAATGGTGGTCATAACGCGCTCGTAGCCGGTGCCGTTCTCATAGCCTCCGGGACCGCTTCTGTATGACTCACAGATGACCGGATCGGCAGAGACATATTCAGGACCTACAATGGACTCCAGTACGTTTAATATATCATTGGATATCGCCATAGTTTTCCTCCTTGCTAACCTTTAATGGATGCGCAAATGACTTCAGTAATATCCATTACTTGCACATCGTCTCCGTTTTCTTTAATGGCCTTTGCGAAGTTGCTCTTGCATATGGGACAGGCCGTCACCAGTGTCTCCGCGCCGACTGACTTGACCTCATCAAGCCTGTGATTTGCAGAGAACGCGGCAAATTCAGGGAAAGCCTCTCTCGCACCGCGACCCGCGCCGCAGCAGTAGGCGTTTTCCCTTGTCCTCGGCATCTCTACCAGATTGACGCCCGGTATTGCCTGGAGGATCTCCCTGGGTTGTGAATATACGCCGTTCGTGCCTCTTCTTCTCTTGATCTTCGGCTCCACGCAACCCATCCATCCGCGTTTGCCTTCCCATGGCGTCCAAGGCTCGCTCAGACGGCTCAGGCTGCATGCGTCATGGTATGTCACGCGGGAGTCAAAGGACTTCTTCATCTTGAGCTTGCCGCTTTTGATCATCTCGTCGGCATACTCGGTAATGTGGAGTACCTTGAACCCGAGGTCATCGGTGGAGATATTCAGGAGCTTGGGATAATCGACCTTCCACATCCTGTAGCCTTCAGCGCAGCTTGTTATAAGGGTCTTGGCGCCGGTCTTTCTCATCTCTTTAATATTTCTCTCTGCAAGCTTCTTGGCCTCATCGACCATGCCTACCGAAAAAATGATGTTGCCGCAGCACCACTCATCCGGCAGCATCATGAAGTCCGTGCCGGCTGCCTTAAAGATCTTTACGGTTGACTGGGCAATCTCCTTGTTTACATAGGCGGCGTTACATCCGGCAAAATAGACAATATCGGCCTTTTTAGCCGGAGTTATTCCCTTGGGCATCCAGTCGTTCCGGTCCTTATGCACCGCGCCGAAAGAGTTGTGTTTTTTGATTATATTATCGGCGACCTTCTTGTGGGCAGGCATGGGTCCGACCCCATCCTTTACGGCCTTAACCCTCAAAGCCTCGAGGGTCAACTCCACTTCGAGGTCCAGGTTTCTCTTGCAGCCGGTATCACATGCGCCGCACAGCGTACAGGCATAGACGATCTCAAGGGCCTTTTCATTCCAGTCAAGGACGCCCTCCGCCATCGCGTGCGCTATTCTCATCTTTCCTGCGCCGCTGTATGCGTCATATTGGTACATGTTTGCGCTGGGACATTTGGTCAAAAACCCGGAAGCCGCGCCGGGCATATAGGTATGGTCCACCCACATACAACCCTTGCACTTTATGCAACGGCTCATGTCATAAACAAAATTCTGGATGTCATTGATATCCAGTGCAATATCCGCTTTTGGTTTGTAGTATCTTACTTTTAATTTTTTAGCCATTCTCTCTCCCTCCTTAGAAGCACAGGTTTCCGGGATTCATGATGTTGTTCGGGTCAAAGACATTCTTTAGCTTTTTAAGCGCGGTTGCATAGCCGGCCGCCTTTTCATAAACGATCGGGGCCAGATCCCCGTATGGTCTGGTAAACACGGCGCCGTCCGCAAGGAGCTGCTTCGCAAGCTCAATATAGAGCGCGCGTATCATAGCCGTCTCTTCCGGATCAGAAGGGTCATAGAAGAAATTAAACTCCACCCTCATGGCCCTGTTGTGCTCGATCGGCTGAAGGTACATGCCGATCTCGGCAATAGGATAACCATACTGGGCCGCTATCTCTTCAACTGTTGCTATGAATGATGGAGCAAGCTCCGGTTTGGTGTGGAAGAAGAGATTCTGGCAGCCGCCCCTGACGTTATTTTTCCAGTAGGGAACATCGGCGGGCCAGGGGTTGCGGAGTATTGAAAGCATCTTTTTCCTCAAACCAGGGAAACCGGGGAGGTTCTCGCCCAGCTGGATTTTCTGAAACTCATGGTCAATTACGTGTTTGAGGAAATTTTCTTCGTATGCGATTTTTTCTTCAGGACGATGCACGAGGCCGCTGATTACAAGAACGAGGGTCCAGGGCGGAAGCGCAGCCTGAAGCTTTTCAAAATCCTCGTCCCAGTTGGCCTTATCCGCTATAATTGCCGCGAGATCGGTATTATTAAGAAGCAATACCTCCTGGCCTATCCTCCTGGGCATGATCCTGTAAAGGAAATTGATTCCATATTCGAGATCCTCAAGGGGGGCAAACATCACCTTGTCTAACTTGGGTATAGTCTCTATCTTCAGGTTGGTCCATGTCACAACGCCCATAGTCCCCTGGGCGCATTGAAAAAATCTGAAAAAATCAAGACCCGGTCCCATCGGGTTGGTGCCTTTGGACATGGAATTGGGGTAGTCTCTGACGCTGGCGGAACCGATCCTGAAGACCTCACCGGTAGGCCATACTATCTCCATGCCCTGAAGGGGTTCGCCGTAGTCATAGACCTGGTTGGTCGGCTCTTCTCTCTCCATAAAATCCGTTAGGACAGATCGCTCTGCAAGCGGCGTCAGGGGCATTATGGCCCTGTAACCCTTTTTCGCAAGTTCCTTGGTCATCTTCTCCCAGGTTACTCCGGCCTCGAACCTGACGCGCCTGTTGTCCGCGTCAATCTCAAAGATTTTGTCCATCCTTGAGAGATCCAGAATTACGCCGCCCTGTTTGGCAATGGTAGCGCCGTAAAAATGGATCTTGGAGCTTACCGGTACCACTGGGATGCTGTTTTCGTTGCAGAACTTTATAACGCCCGACACTTCCTCTGAGTTGGCCGGTTTCACTATAAAATTCGGCATTCCTGACGGCATATAGCTGTAATCCCTGGAATACGCCATCAACTGCGCTGGGTCATCGGAAACATTCTTCGGTCCGACAACTTTGGACAATTTTGCTTTTACATCCATATGATATCCTCCATTTGGTTATTAATTAGAAAAAATAAGGTACCCAGGATTCTAGGTTTAGAGGATTCAAGTGAGGACCGTTCAAAAAATATTTTATCACTAGACCCCTCGACCCCTTGAACCCTATAATTTTCTATTATTCTTCATCACCTTTTAAGGTGTTGTGTGCAACTCCCTGCAAAAATTCAAACAACTCCTGTTCTATTTTTTAACTACTCCCCTTGATAATACCTCCAGCGCCAGGTCGCGCGTTGCCTTATAATGTCCTTTACGGGAGAGGACCTGCTTGCTTTTCTCAAGTTGAATAATACCAAGAAAAGAGGTCCATATCACCTCGGAAAGTGTCATTGGATTACACTCAATAAACAGTCCTGATTTGACACCGTACTCTATAATCTTATGTTGAAGACTTACGACCTTGGATCCCGATTCATTGATGCTTTTCCTCAAATCCTCCGGGAGGTTAAAAATCATTTCGCTGTTTTGAAAATATAGTGAAGCATTGAAGGTTTCCGGCTCATTTTCATAAAAATCAATAAACCTTAACCACAGCTCTTTCAGCAGATTATCCTTGAGACGTTCGCGGTTTTCATAGAGGTCCTGCAGGAGATCGGTAAAATACTCGGTTTGATCCACGATGGCATTAATCAATATTTCGTCTTTATTCTTGAAATAGAGATATAAAGATGCCCGGCTGACCTCGCAGCGTTCTGCTATCTTTTCCATTGTTATGGCGTGATAGCCTTCTTCCTTATAGATTGCCATTGCGGCATCCATTGCGAGTTCGCGTCGCAGATCCTTTTCTCGTTTTCTTCGTTCAATAATACCCAAATTTAGATTTAAACCTTTCTCAATAGATACAACTATCCTGTATTTGTTTTGGATATTGGAATATTAACTTCTGTCAACACTTGACAGGTTGTCTGAATATTAGACGACATGTCAAATCATGTCAACACAAATTCTTTAGCACGAATAATATTTTTTCCGACAATTATTTTTCAGATTTACTGGTTTATAAAAAAGGGAGGAATGAGAAAGAGAGAATCGACGTCCTGAACAAGCTTCTATTATATATTCCCTTTTATGTATCTTAATACCTGTTTTCTAATACTTTTAATATCATCATACAAATACTGTAATCGGGTATTGTTTTTAATGATAGCACACCATTTAGCCTTTCTCAATAATTTTTCCTGATATTATTTTTATGGTGACACGTTGTCCCCTGACGTTTATATATAAAAAGATTTACGGTTTAAGTTGCAAGGCACAACCTCTTTCGCCCATGAGCCCAGGCCGGCAGGCGGGCAAAAAATGCAGAGGATAATTTTATATGAAGATAAAACCTAT
>JAFGIC010000318.1 GCA_016929815.1 Deltaproteobacteria bacterium | reverse complement strand
CACAGAAAGAGCAGATACCCAAGGAGAGCTATAAACAGGGCGACCGGGTAAGAGCGTATATCCTTGATGTCAGACAGTACAGCAGGGGACCCCAGATAATCCTTTCGAGAACTCATCCAAATTTTCTGTCCATGCTTTTTGAAAATGAAGTGCCTGAGATATCCGAAGGGATCATTAAAATAGTCCAGGTGGCGAGAGAGCCCGGGAGCAGGGCAAAGATTGCAGTGCAATCCAGGGATAGCGATGTCGATCCGGTGGGGGCCTGTGTGGGCATGAAGGGTTCCAGGGTGCAGGCCGTGGTACAGGAGCTGAGGGGAGAAAAGATAGATATTGTGCCCTGGGATCCTGATCCGGCCAAATTCATTTGTAACGCCCTTTCTCCTGCCGAGATCACCAGGGTTATTGTTGATGAGGCGGACCAATCCATGAATGTTGTTGTCCCTGATGACCAGCTTTCTCTCGCAATAGGCAGAAAGGGACAGAATGTCAGGCTGGCTTCAAAGATATCAGGATGGAGTCTGGATGTAATAAGCGAGTCGGAATACAACAAAAAACTGAAGGAGACCTATAACTCGCTATTGAGCCTGGAAGGCGTGGGCGAGGCGACCGCCATGAGTCTTTATCATGAGGGATTCAGGTCCATAAACGATCTGGCCGGCAGCAGTGTGGAAGATATTGTTCAGGTTAAAGGGATAGACCCTGAGAAGGCGGCAAAGATTATAGAAAGCGCGAAAAAGCAAATGGAAGAAGGAAACGCTGAAATAGTTACCGAACAGGAAGATTCGCCGGCTGATGAAGGCTAAAGGCCATAGGCCTGTAAGGACATGTATCTCCTGCGGGGCAAAAAGATGTAAGTATGATCTGATAAGACTGACAACCGATCATGAAAATTGTCTTGTAAGAGATGATTCGGCCAGGCTTAAGGGGAGGGGAGTTTACGTGTGCAAGACCCCGACATGCCTGGAGCGGCTGTCGGATAATAAACGGATTAAAAGACAGTTCAGGACGGAGGCAGATATCTATGTCGGAGATGAACTGCTTAGAATTTTGCCGTTTGATGATAAATAAACGGTATGGCGAATCGGGAAAGCGGCAGCAATTTTGGAGGAATTAAATGGCAAAAATCAGGGTTTATGAGTTGGCCAGAGAGCTTAACATGGAGAGCAAGGAACTGGTAGAAAAGCTGAAGGCCGGTGGTCTTGACATTATCAATTTTTCGAGCACCCTTGATGAAAACAAGTATCAGAAGGCAATGAATATTATAAAGGGAGGGCCGACAACTCAGGTTATTGAAGAAGAAAGGGTAAAACCCGGTGTAATCCGTCGACGTAAAAAGGTTGTGGCGGTTGAGCCTGAGGCCGATAAGGCTGAGGAGGCTGTAGAATTGCCCGGAAAGATCATCACTGAGGCCGAATCCCAAGCTGCTGAATTCGCTCAAAAAGTCCATGTGTCTGCAAAAGAAAAATATGTCCCTGAGGAAGAGCTTGAGCAAAAGAAAGAGCGACATGACAAAAAGGATCTCGTTTCTAAAGTGCCGTCTGCCCCTGAAGAAGCGCCTGTTGTCGAGGAAGAGGCAGTAAGTGAAAAGACGCCGGCAGGCATGGGGGGAGTCCAGGCTCAGGTTGAGGCTCCTGCGTCGGCTGATGAATCAATATCTGCCCATAAAAAGGCAAGGAAAAAACAGAAAGACAGGCCTGCCAGGATAATCAGCATGCCGGAGCATGGGCCTTTGAAAGCGGTAATTGCAGGTAAAAAGGAAGAGAGACCGCCTTTAAAGGTCCAGGAGGCGAAAGGGCAAGCTGTCCCTGTAGGTGTAGTGCCTGAAGAAGAGGGAGAAAAGAGGCCCTTAAAAAAGAGAAAAGAGAGAAAGAAAGGCGACAAGGACAGGAAAGAACCGGATGCAGATATCCGGATCCGTCATAAGAAACTGGAGATATTTGAAAGGGCAGACCTCTATGAGGATCGCAAACCAAGGGTAAAGGATAAGAAACAGCAGAAGGGCGGAGAGATCAAAAGGCTGAAACATACAGAGATCACGACACCAAAGGCAATAAAAAGAAGAATCAAGATACAGGAAAACGTTACTGTGGTTGAGCTTGCAAAGGCAATGGGCGTCAAGGCGGTAGAGCTGGTCAAGAAGCTGGTGGCGCTTGGCGTTATGGCCAATCTAAACAATATCATTGATTTTGACACCGCAGTCCTTGCAGCAGATGAATTCGGCTATGAACTCGAACTGGATCAATTTGATATCAAAAACATTATTGAAGAGGTTAAAGACAGGCCCGAGAATCTGAAACCCAGACCGCCTGTTGTAACTATCATGGGGCATGTTGACCACGGCAAAACCTCGCTCCTTGACCGGATCAGGAGTTCGAATATCGCCGACGGAGAGTCCGGAGGCATTACACAGCATATAGGCGCCTATTATGTCAATGCACCGGGAGGAGATATTGTATTCCTGGATACGCCGGGTCACGAGGCATTCACGGCCATGAGGGCCAGAGGCGCCAAGGTTACGGATATAATAGTGCTTGTTGTGGCGGCCGATGACGGCGTTATGCCGCAGACAAGAGAGGCGATAGACCATGCCAGGGCCGCAAATATACCCATCATCGTGGCAATCAACAAGATCGATAAACCTGAGGCCAATCCGGATAAGGTTATAAGGGAGCTTGCAGAATTGGATCTCGCCCCAGAGGAATGGGGCGGTACGACAATCTTCGGCAGGATTTCCGCCAAAACAGGCGAGGGCATAGACTCCCTTATGGAACTAATACTGCTTCAGGCCGAGATGCTTGAGCTCAAGGCCAATCCCGACAAACCCGCAAGGGGCACGATTATCGAGGCCAAACTTGATAAAAACAAAGGCTCGGTGGCAACCGTGCTTATCAAGGAAGGGACACTCAAGCAGAGCGATTTTTTTATCTGCGGAGGGAATTACGGCAAGATTAGGGCAATGAATAACCATAGAGGGACCAGGATGATTTCCGCCGGGCCTTCCATGCCTGTTGAGATCTACGGTATCTCAGGCGTCCCCCTTGCAGGAGATGAATTTATTGTCGTCAAGGATGAAAGGGTTGCCAGACAGATCGTAGATTACCGTCAGATTAAACAGAAGGAAAAAGAAAGGGCCAGGAACATTATTGTCAATCTTGAAGGTCTTTATGAAAAGATCAAGGAAGGGAAGATCAAGGAGCTTAATATTATCCTGAAAACCGATGTTCAGGGATCTCTTGAGGCCTTGTCCGAGGCCCTTTTGAAACTCGGAACCGATGAGGTGAAGATCAAGATGATACATTCATCCACCGGCGCAATAAAGGAGTCGGATGTAATGCTTGCATCGGCATCCGGCGCGGTAATCATTGCCTTCAGGGTGCGCGCGAATCCCAGGGTCAAGGAGATTGCGGAAAGGGAGAATGTTGATATCAATTATTACGACGTAATCTATAACCTGATAGATGATATCCGCAAGGCCATGGCCGGGCTTCTTGAACCGATTTCCAGGGAGAACGTTATCGGAAGGGTGGATATCAGAGAGACATTTAATGTTCCGAAGATCGGAACCGTCGCAGGCTGCTATGTGACCGACGGCCGTGTAGAGAGAAACGCAATGGTCCGCCTGCTGAGGGACGACGTGGTGGTCTTTGATGGGAAGATGGCGTCTCTTAGGAGGTTCAAGGGGGATGTCAAGGAGGTCGCAGCGGGCTATGAATGCGGAATCGGCCTTGAGTCTTTCCAGGATATCAAGCCCGGCGATGTCTTTGAGGTATATAAGATTGAACAGATCAAGGCGGAGTTATAAGGCATGGTCATAGGCGCCATGATTGTTGAATTTCATATCCACGACAATCAATCCCTTAAGGGGAAAAGAAAAATTGTAAAGAGCATGATAGGCAAGGTCAAGAGCAGGTTTAATGTGGCGATAGCGGAGACCGGAGCAAACGATAAATGGCAGGCTATTGAGCTTGGTGTAAGCGCCGTGGGAAATGACAGGCGTTTTGTGGATTCCTCCCTTGCAAATGTGCTTAGTTTCCTTGATTCCCTGTACTTGGCCGAATTAACGAATTCAAGGATTGAGATAATTAATGTTTAAATTTCAAATTTGAAATCTCGGATTTGAAATTTCAAATTCTTTTTATAGGTGTTGGAGTAAGAGATGTTAGCCGGCAAGAGGGCAGTCAGGGTCGGTGATGAGATATTGAAATGCGTTGCCGGTCTTTTAATAGAGAAGGTGAGGGACCCCAGGGTAAGCGGTGTTACATTTACCGGCGCGCATGTCAGCAATGACCTGAAAAATGCCTCTATATTTTTCAGCCTTATAGGCAAGGAAGAGGACGTGAAGCGGGCGCAGGAAGGCCTTGACAGGGCCAAGGGTTTTATCAGGAGGGAGATAGGACTTTGCGTAAAATTGAGGAATGTGCCTGATATAGTCTTTAAGTATGATTCGACCCTTGAGACAGGAAACCGCCTGGAGAGGCTTTTTAAAAGGATAAAGACGGAAGATTCCGGCGAAGATGTTTAACGGCACTGACGGGATAATTCTGATTGATAAAAATGAAGGGGAAACATCCTTTGATGTCGTAAAAATGGCGAAGAGGGTGTTTAAAACTAAGGCCGGTCACGCCGGAACACTGGACCCCTTTGCTACAGGACTGCTGATAATTCTTCTCGGACAGGGCACAAAGCTCTCAAGTTACCTGATGGCGGGAAAAAAGAAGTACCTTGCCACCATGACACTGGGGATTGAGACAGATACCCTTGACAGGACCGGACGGGTTCTTGTGGAAATGCCGGTCCCTGACATGCCCCGAGAGGAAGTAGCGCGTATCGTCCGGGAGTTCACTGGAGACATCGAACAGAGGCCGCCTGCATATTCGGCGGTAAATTACAAAGGGCAGCGGGCCTATAAACTCGCAAGAAAGGGCATAGAGGTAGATCTCGGGAAAAGGAAGGTCGTCATCCATTCAATCGAGGTCGTCTCCGTCAGCCTGCCCGATATCACCTTTGAGGTGACAT
>JAFGIC010000317.1 GCA_016929815.1 Deltaproteobacteria bacterium | reverse complement strand
GCCATACTGAAAAAGGGCATATCGGATAATGAGAAGGCCTATAAGATAATGATGGATACCCTGACAGAGTTCGGGAAAGATTAAAATCACCTGACTCCGGCCGGATCAATATCGCACCTGAGCACGCATGCCCCTCTGACAGTCGAAAGCATGCCCTTCCATGCCTCTTCGACATCCCTTACCCTGTCGGGTTCTCCGATTGCCCAAAGAGAACCGCCCCCCCCGGCCCCGGTGAATCTGGCGCCGCAGCCGATCTTTTCTGCCTGTTTAATCAGTCCGGATGTGACAGGAATCAAGGCGTCGGGTGTAATCCTTCTACGTATTTTCATTTCCTCTTTTAAGAGTACTGCCGCCGAATGCCAGTCCTTCTCCTTTATTGCGCCTGCAAGATCCTTTACTATCTCATTGGCCTTTAACCACCCGGACCTTGTCCTGCCGGAGAGAAAATCACCTATCCACGCCCTGTTCATCCGGGCGGCGACGTGACCCTTTCCGCTGAATGCGACGACGATACACCTGGACATCTCCTTTAAGTCCTTCCCTTCAATAAGGTCTTCCCTGAAGAACGGCCAGTTGCCGTGACTGTATCGCCATGTCCACAGGTTTACCCCGCCGTAAACGGCAGCCGCCTGGTCCTGTATCCCGCAGTTTCCTCCGTTTATCCCGTCTTCCAGGATATAACCCAGGTGAAGTATCTGTCTTCGCGAAAGCCTGTCTCCTTCGATGTTGCTGCGTAACAATGATAATGCCGTGATAAGGGCGACAAGGGCCGTGCTGGAACCGCCGAGGGCCGATTTTACCGGCGAATCGGACATGATTTTCACTTCAAGTCCATGAAAACCGAAATAACAGACGGCAGCCAGGAAAAGGCCGAAGGGCTTATCAAAGGGCAGGCCTTTTCTGATGCTGTATTCACCGATGTACTTAAATCCCTGGGAGCTGATCTTTATGTGTCCATCCCTGTATGGTGATAATAAAACCCTTGTCCTCAGCGTCAGTGCGATATTTAACGTGACAGGCTCTATATTTTCAAAGGGGAGCGACATGGCCTTTATATCCCAGGTGCCTCCGGAATCCACCCTGCAGGGGGCAGAGACCTCGATGGCTTTTTCCGAAAGAATATTTTTAACTGATGTAAAGTTCGGCGTCATAAAAATTCCTCGTTGTAATAGTTAACTCAAGCAACCCAATCAACCCAAGCAACCCAAGTAACTCAATCAACCCAAGTAACTCAAGTAACCCAAGTAACCTCTCTCCTCTTTCCTCTCTTTTCCATCAACTGAGGCTCCAACCTCCGACTTGTGACCTCTGTCTTTACCATTTCTCCTTATAACGGCGGCGTCCACCTGTTGGTTGATGAATCAAACGACCAGCAGCCTGCCAGGGCCTTTCTTGATGTGAACTGAGGATTTTCAGCCCAGCTCAGCATCTGCTGATGCGCCTCGTTCAGTTTCTTGAATTTCTCCGCGTCTCCTCCCATATCCGGATGATATATCTTTGCCATCTTTTTATACGCGGATTTGATCAGGGATAAGTGACCTCCGATATTCAGGTCGCCGGCCTCCAGATTCAGGAGTTTAATCGATTCCTTTTCCTTCCTGGTAAATCGAGGTTTTTGCATGCCGTCCGGTTTCAAGGCCTCCGAGGGCAGTTTGTTGTCCGAGTTTTTTTTAAGCAGATAGAGGGAGGCATAACTCTTAGAGTTGTTATTCCGGATCATCGTGTGCCAGTCTTTTCCTGATTGGAGTATAAGACGCTTGAGATCTTCGGCAGGCCTTCTGCCGGGCGCTCTTTTCCTTGTAAAACGGGAGATTTCCTTTGACCATACGGGAAGGACATCGAGGATGACCCGGGAGCTGTCAAAGGTGAATGACGCATACCTGGCGTTAAAGATATTCAGCAGTCCCTTGGATAAAGACAGGACCCAGAGCATCTGGTTGCGGCACTCTTTGGAGCAGTAGCGTCTTCTAAGGTTCTCACAAGGCTCTCCACAGGAAAGACACAGACCTGTCCTGTTAGGTTTTTTTAAAGGCTGAATCGCAGTTTTACACGGCATATTGATCAAAAAGGGTTAAAAAAGTTTAGGGTTCACGGTTCAGGGTTCACGGTTCAAAGTTCCCCGGGGTGATTTCGTGATAATTTGAACCCTAAACCGTGAACCCTGAACTGTGAACCTTTATCCTTCTTATACCCTTAACAAAGCGGATAATCAACCATGATCATCACGCTTTTATGTCCCGGAGCAGGTTTATAAAAAACTCGAGTAACCCAAGCAACACAAGTAACCTTTACCCCGTTAAATTCACTTTAGTGACAGCGAAGCGTATTTAACAGGGGCAAGTAATACAAGTAACGCAAAGCCGGCATCCCAGCCTTCCAGCTTAATAGCTGCTTTAATCCTGAACCTTGAACCGTGAACTGTGAACCGTTAACCCTAAACCGTGAACCGTGAACCGTGAACCGTTAACCCTAAACCTTTTATATGCTTGACCATTGCGTATTCTTTTATTATACTCCCTTGAACCTGTTATTTTATAGATTTGATGTTCCTTCTCTGTCCGGCACAGGGATTACCGAGGAATGAAAGGACGTATATATGAACCTGAGATCTGAAACGTTTTGCCTGTCTATTACAATCCTTTGTGTGATATTATTTTCAGGTTGCAACTATTTAACCCCTCATGAAAGAACGGAAATCTCCGGGCCTTCCTCCGATACAATCACTGCCACGGAAAATAACAATACAGGATATTATGAGGAGGCAGCAGATGTTCCGCCTGTCCCAGTTGCGGACATCGTTACGCCTTTGCCCTCTGACCAGGAGGAAATCCCTGTCTCAGAATCAACCGAGGAATTGGAGCAGGAAGTAGTGGATGATCCTGTTGAGGCGGTTGAGCCTGCAGACCAGGAACTGATCGACAGCGCCCTTGGATATTGCGAGGCCTCAAATGATTTTCTAGAACAGGGAGACGCCGATAATGCTATTGATGCACTGGATAAGGCCTATTCTTTAATACTGAAGATTGATGGAACGGACGATCCTGAGATGCTTCAGCAGAGGGAAGATATGCGCCTGACAATCTCTAAACACATAATGGAGGTCTATTCCACAAGGTACACCACCGTTAACGGAAACGGCAAGGCAATACCCCTTGATATGAACTCCTTTGTTAAAAAGGAGATCGAATCCTTCCAGGGCAAGGAGAGGCGCTTTTTTCTTGATTCTTACGTGCGTTCAGGAAGGTACAGGCCTGCGATTGTCAAGGCACTGGAGGAGGCAGGGTTTCCGGAAGAGCTTTCATGGCTGCCTCTTATTGAGAGCGGATTCAAGGTAAGGGCCCAATCAAGCGCAAGGGCGCTGGGAATGTGGCAGTTCATCGCCTCCACCGGTTACAGGTACGGGTTAAAGAGAGACACATGGATCGACGAACGGATGGACCCGGTAAAATCCACCGCAGCGGCAATCGGATACCTTAGCGATCTGCATCATATATTCGGAGACTGGATACTTGCCCTGGCTGCCTATAACTGCGGTGAGAAGAGGGTGCTGAATGAGATCAACAGGCAGAAGAACAGCCTCCTGGACGATTTCTGGGACCTCTACCAGAGACTGCCAAATGAAACAGCACGCTACGTCCCGAGATTTCTGGCTGTCCTGCATATCATCAGCGACCCGGCCGCCTACGGTTTTGAACTCCCGCAGGTGGACGAGGAGGACGTATATGAGGAGATAACGATAAACAAGCAGCTTGACCTGAAAACAATAGCCAAGGCACTTGATGTAAACAGCGATGTAATCAAAGACCTTAATCCTGAGCTTCGTCAAAATGCAACTCCTAAAAGCGCCTATTCATTGAAGATCCCTGTCGGCAAGGGGGAGATCCTTACAACAAAGCTGAGCGAGCTCCCTGTCTATGTTGCTGAAACCACATATGAAGGTTACCACAAGGTGCGCTCAGGCGAAACGCTCTCAGGTATCGCGAATAAATACGGGACATCCGTAAGCGCAATCATGAGGGCGAACAATCTTTCAAATCCGAATTATTTAAGGGTCGGCAT
Organism: Deltaproteobacteria bacterium; assembly: GCA_016929815.1. Lineage (GTDB taxonomy): Bacteria > Desulfobacterota > DSM-4660 > Desulfatiglandales > HGW-15 > JAFGIC01. Next base: position 4,110 of record JAFGIC010000317.1, on the reverse strand, counting down.
GAGACTCAGGATATCATCCGGCAGCGTCCAGGCAAAGGCCTCCGCAAGCCAGTCGCCGGTGAGCCTTAAAGGCTCAAACGAATATGTTGTAAGAAAAGGGGATTCTCTTTACAAAATTGCGAACAGTTACAATACGACCATACAGACACTGAAGCTGCTCAATGGGTTGTCCGGCACGAGACTGTCCGTAGGTCAGAAGCTTATGATACCATCGAGGAGTTCGGGTGTTTTGATAGATACTGAAACGAAAAACTATACTGTCCGGAGAGGGGACTCTCCCTACCTGATAGCTAAAAAGTACAATATGGATCTTTACGAGTTCCTTAAGGTCAATAATTTGTCGCCCCAGAGCACAATCTTTCCGGGTCAGGTGGTCCGGGTAGCATCGGAATGATGCGTGCATAACAGCAAAATCGTTTCACCGCAGAGGCGCAGAGTTCACAGAGATAGGGTAAGTCTTTTTACTTTCCGGGAGGTGCCGGAAAGTAAAAATAGCTTATCCGCCTACACTGAAGCTATGTCGGACATGTCAGCCTTTCCATCCCCTATCACGCCTTGGCGAGGCAGAGGAGGACGGGCGTCAAGACTTCCACTTTAGCTAAAGCGATAGTGGACAGAACAGCAGGACAGGTCCTGCCTTTGGCAGGAATAGTATATTTGCAATATATGCATGCTATTGCCTTGACTACAATAAAAAGTAAATCTTCTTGGCGATAGCAGGAGTTTATTTTCCTCTGTCGGTATCTCCCGATAGAGGAAAAATTAAGCAAACTCTGCGCACTCAGCGTCTCAGTGGTGAATTTATTTATTTGGAGAAGAACCGGATACCCATATGCACCCCGTCATCAAATGGGACAATAATCACATACTCCTGCTGGATCAGAGAAGGCTGCCGTTAAGTATCCGATATCTTACCTGCAGAAATTACAGGGATATTATAAACGCCATTAAAAGGATGGCCATAAGAGGCGCCCCTGCCATCGGCGTAGCTGCCGCGATGGGCCTTGCAATGGGTTCATCTGCAATAAGGGCAAGGAACTTTGATGCCTTCAGGAGGCGCTTCAGGGAAATAGCGGATGAAATGGCAGAGGCCAGGCCGACCGCCGTTAATCTGCGATGGGCAGTTGAAAGGATGTCGGCGCTGGTCGATTCCTGTTCCGTAATTCCGCTTGATGAGATCAAGCAGACATTGAGGCGCGAATCCGAGATCATACTCGCCGAGGACATTGATATAAATAAACGGATCGGCAGGAATGGAGAGGCGCTGGTCCCGGAAGGTTCGACAATCCTTACTCACTGCAACGCCGGCGCCCTGGCCACGGGCGGATACGGCACCGCGCTCGGTATTGTAAGGGCGGCGCATGAGGCAGGGAAAAGTATCAGGGTATTTGCCGATGAGACAAGACCATGGCTTCAGGGCCTTCGCCTGACTTCCTTTGAGCTTATGGAGGACCACATCCCAGTCCATGTGATAGCGGACAATGCGGCCGGATCATTCATGAGGAGGGGGATGGTTGATCTGGTAATAACCGGAGCGGATAGGATTGCTGCGAACGGTGATGCTGCCAATAAGATCGGGACATACCAGGTAGCAGTCCTGGCAAGGGAGAACAGTATCCCCTTTTACATAGCTGCGCCCCTTTCAACAATAGACCTGAGCATCAAAAACGGCGAAAACATCCCGATAGAGGAGCGTGACCCATCAGAGATTACTCATATCAACGGCCGTATGATCGGCCCCAGGGGTGTAAAGGCTATAAATCCCTCATTCGATATCACACCCGCCAAATACATTACAGCCATAATAACGGAAAAAGGGATTGTCCGACCACCATATTTGGCTGGGTTGAAAAGTCTGTTCACCACAGAGGCACAGAGTGCGCAGAGATAAATAAATTATTTTCCCATTGCCGGGAGATGCCGGCAATGGGAAAGCAATCATCCTGACTTTGGCAGAAGCAAATATCTTTTTTAAAATTAATACGCTCTTCGAATCTGATACAAAATAATAGTAGAACCGAGTTGATCTAAATTATGTTCTCTTATCTTATAGCTTGAAATTCGACGGTAGGAGAACTCGCAATGAATTGGCATTGTGAGTGGCAGGGGAGTCATCCAATGTTAAAAATGAGTATACTTATTTTTAGCATTGAGGACTTCGCTGCAAATTTCAAGCTTTTGTTATTGCTCTGTGAACTCTGAGTCTCTGTGGTGAAAAACTAAGACTTTATGATGATTTTAAGAACTTTCTTCGTCTGCTCCGTCACCTTGAACCTGTCATCAATCCTGTAACCGCAGACCCATACAATTTTATCCCCGCTTGTAAGTATGGGCGTTGAGGCCCTTGCCTCGGACGTGACCTTGAGATCAATGAAAAAGTCTTTAACCTTCCTGTGCCCTTTCATGCCCAGGGGGACAAACCTGTCGCCGGGTGTGAAATTTCTTGCAGTCAAAGGGTATTCCAGTTTGTCCGTATCCAGGTATGCAACGGATGGAACCCCGTCTTTGAAGATCTCTTTCCCTTTCTCAATCTCTTCAAGTATCAGGCCCTTTGCCACAGCATCCAGTTGATATCTTCCCGGACCTTCAATAGAGTAGCTGTATTCCTTAACACCCCTCTTCCTCCATGATGGTGAACTTGAGATCTCCCACCCTCCGCTTGATGGGGAGGGCCAAATATTCTCCCTCTCCCCCAAGGGGAGAGGGTCGGGGTGAGGGGGTGTCTTTTTGCGGCCTTGCAACTGATCCTTTCCCTTCAATTTAAAGAGGAGGGCCTGATAAGACCTTTGAACCATGATTCCGTTGGGAAGATCCACAGAGCACTGCGGCTTTTCACTATCCATAAGTCTTACAACAGACGAAACATGCTCATATTCCATGGGGTAGTCATTGTCCTTGTTGACCCTTTTAAAGATCTCCCTGATGACCCTGTATTTAAAGGGATCAGGGATATTTCTTATGGTTGAGACAGGAATAGAAATATCTCCTTGAGTGGTCTTATTCGCCTCTCTTTCCACCCACTCCGCTGCCAAAGATTCAAGGAACGCGTTTTCGTCCCTGATGATATTTGAAAGAACTCCAAGACGTTCCAGGAGGTTAGGCTGATACTCAAACAGTATGGGCATAAGCTCATGGCGAATCCTGTTTCTTAAATGTACTGTGCTGCTATTGGAGCTGTCCACGGCAGAGGGGAGTCCCCTCAGCTTCAGGTAATCTGTGATATCATCACGGCTAACCTCGATCAGCGGCCTTACAATAATGTCATCCCTTACAGGCGGGATGCCTGAAAGCCCGGAAGGCCCGCTCCCCCTGAGGAGCCTCATGATAACGGTCTCAGCCTGATCGTTCAGGTTGTGTCCCATGGCGATCTTATTCGCCTTGTGCTTAACACGCACATCTTCAAGAAACTTGTACCTGACCTCTCTTGCGCGCTCTTCGAGAGAAGAAGAGTTTTTCAAATGTTCCGGCGCCTTTTCAGTCTCAAAGGGCACATTCATTGAGGACGTGATATCTTTGGACAGCCTTGTCTCAAAGGCGTCTTCGTCTCCCCTGAGCCCGTGATCGTAATGGGCAGCGATAAGGCAGATTTCCAGTTCATCGGACAGCCTGTGCAGAATATCAAGGAGGCACACCGAATCAGGGCCGCCTGAAAGGGCGACAATGATCCTGTCTCCGCGGGCAATCATCCCATATCGCGCGATAGTCGATCTGACCTTGTTAATGATATCTTCCTGTTTTCCCATGGGTTGAAAATATTCTGTTTCCCGATACTTGTCAAATGGGGAAACGAATGGGAAAGGATAAAGGTTGATAAAGATAGAAGACAGGAGGCAGCTAAAAGGATAATCAGACAGGATCAACAGGATAGACAGGATTTTTGTTTAAGGTTAAAGAATAAAGGATCAAGACAAAAGGATAAAGATTAATTAGACAGGATAACCAGGATATAATTATTACAAAAACATCATGAAAATCGCGACATAGTTGGTTCGCAAGCATAACTGGTTATACATCTACTTAATAAACCAGGGCTGACTTGTTTTTAAGAATCAGTCTGGGCCAGGAATCAACAGGATTTACATGATATATGTTCAAATTTAAAGGATGAAG
>JAFGIC010000316.1 GCA_016929815.1 Deltaproteobacteria bacterium | reverse complement strand
GCCCTGATGCGGACCTTATCTCCGGGCATAACCCCATAGTTTGACTGATAAAATGTTATCCCCATGAATTTTATCGGGTGATTGACGCGGAGGACCATACTTTTAGCCGCCTGCCCGTTTACAAAAAAACTGAGGTCTGACCTATATTCCTTGACAACCCTGGACTCACCGGCCTTATCTTCACCGGCACCCTCAGTATTTTCCTTTTTATAATACTCAATAGAAAATTTCTCACACCTGACAATGAATCCCAATTTCTTGTATCTGTATGTATCTCCATCTGATATTACAATGCTGTCGGTTGCCATTCCCTCCGGGATATTGACATATCCATTGAACCCGAAGATCGATCCTATCAATGCGCCGGCAAGGATAAATAAAACACTTAAATGGACCAGGTGCACCGAGAATAGAGAGAACCTGCCTTTTTCGCAGTAGATAAAGGATGCCCCCCCGCTTTCCTTGACAGCCAGGTTATTGAACTTTCCCATAAGAGATCTCTTTAAAGCCGATGAGACCTCATCCACATCGGCCTCATGCAATAATATTGTCCTGGGATCCGCGTCTTCAAACACCTTTGTCCTGTCAGGTCTGGGGGTCAGCCTGAAACGTTTCAATGTGGCGGGGAACCTGTCAATGGAGCAGGCAATAAGATTGACTGCGAGACATAATATTATAAGCCTGAACCACAGGGAACGGTAAATGCCCGCGCTATCCTGCTCCTGAACAAGTGTTCCTATTATCGATGCAACAGCCAGCAGCGCAAGCAGGAACAGGGTGAGCCTGACGGACTTCATTAAGTTCCACAATGGATTTGTTTTCTTATCAGTCATGTTAATAACCGTAATAAGTTATTGATTTATCATCGTCGGCCTATAACACACTTTATATTAAACAGCAATTGCAATTATATATGCCAATCTATTTGACGCAGCACTGCAATTCATGGTAGAAAAACAACCTGTTATTTAAAAATAATCTTTGGAGGAGACCCTATGCTCGATCTTAAATTTATCAGGTCCAATCCAGATAAGATCAGGGAAATGCTCTCGAACAGGAAGAATGACCTTGATTTGTCCGTATTTGAGTCTATCGACAGGGAACGACGTGAAATGCTTTCCAGAATGGAATCCCTCCGTTTCCAGCGCAACAAGGTTAGCGATGATATCGCCGCCATGAAAAAGAGCGGGCAGGACGCATCGTCCGTTATTGCCGAGATGAAAAAGGTGTCCTCCGAGATCAAGGAGATTGAAACAGTTCTTTCGGGCATCCAGGAGAAACTTGACGGCATTATAATGACCATCCCCAACATGCCCCATGAATCCGTTCCTGTAGGCAGTGACGAGAAGGATAACCCTGTAATACGCACATGGGGTGAAATAAAGGAAAAGGGCTTCGAGCCCATTCCCCACTGGGAGATAGGGGAAAGACTGGGGATACTAGATTTCGCCCGCGCATCAAAACTTGCCGGGGCAAGGTTCGCACTTTACATGGGCGCAGGATCCAGGCTTGAAAGGGCGATAATAAATTTCATGCTGGACACACATGTCAGGGTGCACGGCTATACGGAGGTGCTACCCCCATTTATGGTTAATTCAGCATGCATGACCGGCACCGGTCAGCTGCCCAAATTCAAGGAAGACCTTTTCAAGATCGAGGGGTGGGACCACTACCTTATACCAACCGCCGAGGTGCCAGTCACAAACATACACAGGGAGGAGATACTTAAGGAGGAGGATCTGCCCATTCATTATGTAGCCTATACTCCGTGCTTCCGGTCCGAAGCGGGTTCTTACGGGAAAGACACGAGAGGTCTTATAAGGCAGCACCAGTTCAACAAGGTGGAGCTAGTCAAATTCAGCCGGCCTGAAGACTCCTGGGACGAACTGGAAAGGCTTACGGCAGATGCTGAGGATATCCTTAAAAGGCTGGAACTGCCTTACAGGGTCGTGACACTATGCACAGGGGATCTGGGCTTTTCAGCCTCAAAGACCTACGACATCGAAGTCTGGCTCCCGGGCCAGAACCTTTATCGCGAGATATCCTCGTGCAGTAATTTTACGGATTTCCAGGCAAGGCGGGCAGAGATAAGGTTCAAGCGGAAGGGGGCAGCAGGCACTGAACTTGTTCACACTTTAAACGGCTCAGGGCTTGCAGTGGGCAGGACCCTTGTGGCAATCCTCGAGAATTATCAGCAGAAGGATGGAAGCGTAATAGTGCCTGAGGCCCTTGTTCCCTACATGGGTGGAACAAAGGCAATCAGTTCACGGGATTCATGAATCAATTGGCAATATTAGAGCCTATGAATAACATATAACAAAGGAATAAACATGTGCGGGATTGTATGTTACGTTGGGAATAACAGGGCAGAGCCTATCCTGATAGAAGGGCTCAAACGTCTGGAATACAGGGGCTATGATTCGTCGGGACTGGCCGTACAGGATGGAAGCCATATAGACCACATCAGGGCCGTCGGCAAGATCGTAGAACTGGAGAAGGCAATCAACGGAATTGATATAAAAGGCACTTCAGGGATTGCGCATACCAGGTGGGCTACCCATGGTGAACCTACCGAACATAACGCTCATCCCCATAGTGATGAAAAGGGTAACGTATTCATTATCCATAACGGGATAATAGAAAATTATCAGTCCATTAAAACGAGGCTGGAGAAGAAGGGGGTAAAATTCAGGTCTGAGACCGATACCGAGGTCCTTGCCCACCTTATTGCCCAGTACTTTGAAGGCGACCTCAAGGAAGCTGTCAGAAAAACCATGTCCCAGGTCGAAGGCACCTTCGGGATCGCGGTAATTCACAGGGATCTCCCGGGTCAGATAGTAGTTGCCAGGCGGGGCAGCCCCCTGATAATCGGCGTTGGTGAAGACGGCAATTTCGCAGCGTCCGACGTCTCCGCCATGGTGAGATATACCAAAAAGGTCCTTCACCTGAACGACAATGAGCTTGCTGTCATCACAGCGGACGGTATATCAATCTTCACCGCCCAGGCGAAGGCAGTGACAAGGGACGCAGAGACGGTTGAGTGGTCTGCCGAGGACGTTGACCTTGACGGCTTTCCGCACTTTATGCTCAAGGAGATATTCGAGCAACCCGATACCATAAGGAACGCGATGAGGGGAAGGGTGGACAAGGGCGAGGGAGTTCCCAAACTTGGCGGTATTATGCCTGTATGGGATGACCTGAAGGAGTGCCGGCATATAGTGATAGTTGCCTGCGGTACATCCTATTATGCCGGATGCGTTGCCAGCTACATATTTGAAAAACTTACGGAGATTGATGTTGAAGTAGAAGTGGCCTCGGAATTCCGTTACAGAAAGTTGAATTTTCCCCCCAATACGTTCATAATAGCCATGAGCCAGTCAGGCGAGACGGCAGACACCCTGTCTGCAATACGTGAAGCACGAAGGAAGGGCGCAAGACTCCTGGGTATTGTGAATGTGGTAGGGAGTTCCATATCAAGGGAGACAGAGGCCGGAATATATAATCATGCCGGGCCTGAGATAGGGGTGGCATCCACCAAGATATTCATATCACAGCTTACCATCCTGACGCTCCTTGCCCTTCTTTTGGGCAGGCATCATAATATGTCCCTTACGGACGGTGTGGAGGCCATAAGGGCAATGGAGAAGCTTCCTGATCAGGTCAAGGATATCCTGTCAAAATCCAACCATATCCAGGCAATTGCCGAGAAATACTACAAATACGGCAACTGGCTGTTCCTTGGCAGGAAATACGGATACCCCATCGCCATGGAGGGCGCCTTGAAACTGAAGGAGATATCCTATATACACGCGGAGGGTTACGCGGCAGGAGAGATGAAGCACGGGCCCATAGCGCTTATCAATCCCGATATGCCTACAGTGGCAATAGCACCTCTGGACTCGATGTATGAAAAGATGATTAATAATATTCAGGAGATAAAGAGCAGGAAAGGCCCTGTAATCGCGATAGTGACGGAAGGAGACACAATGATTAAAGAGATTGCCGATGATGTTATAGAGATACCTCCGACCCTGGATTTTCTCTATCCCATACTGACTGTTGTCCCCTGTCAGCTGCTGGCCTATTACTGCGCACAGTTTCTCAAAAGGGATATCGACAAGCCGAGGAACCTGGCAAAAAGCGTCACAGTGGAATAATTTAAGAGGAAATACAGATGTTGGAATTAGAAAAGGTCTTTAACAGGATTGACGGCTACAGGGATGAAATAATCTCCCTGCAGAAGGAATTGACGGCAAGGGTTGCCCTCGGCCCTGACAACGGCGGCACAGGAGAGCACGACAAGGCAGCCTTTCTTAAGGAAAGTCTTAAGAAACTCTCGCCGGATATTTTAGAGGAGATCAATGCCCCTGATGAAAGGGCAAGGTACGGGTATCGTCCCAATATAGTTGCAATATGGGAAGGGCAGGATGCGTCCTCAAGGGTGTGGGCGCTGAGTCACACTGATATTGTGCCTCCCGGGGATCTGTCACTCTGGAAGACCGATCCCTATAAGGCGACAGTAGAAGGGGACATTATCACCGGCAGGGGTGTTGAGGACAATCAGCACGGCATCGTAAGTTCTCTCCTGGCTATGAAGGCGATTTTAGAGTGCGGGATAAAGCCCAAAAAAACGGTCGCACTTGCCTTTGTCGCCGATGAAGAGACAGGGAGCAGGTACGGGCTTGAATATCTATTAAAAAATCGAGGGGACCTGTTTAATCCGGAAGACATTATCATTGTACCCGACGGCGGCAACAGCGACGGCTCCATGATCGAGATTGCCGAGAAGTCCATGCTGTGGATCAGGTTCACTGTTACGGGAAAGCAATGCCACGCAAGCACGCCCGGGGAAGGAAGAAACAGCCTATACGGGGCTGCCAGGCTTATCGTCGCCCTCGAAGGGCTGAAGACGTCCTTCGGGCTCACGGATGACCTGTTCGCACCTCCCGAATCGACCTTTGAATCCACAAAGATCGAGGCCAATGTCCCGAATGTCAATACAATCCCCGGCAAAGACGTATTTTATATGGACTGCCGCATACTGCCTCGATATCGTGTTGATGACATCATTAACGAGATTAAAAAAATTACGGTCAAGATTGAGAAGGAACTGCAACTGTCCGTCAATGTGAAACCTGTTCACAGACAGGATTCGGCAAATCCCACTCCCGCTGAATCTCCTGTTGTAGTCTCCCTTGCCGCTGCAATCAAAAGGGTCAAGGGTATTGATGCAAGGCCTATGGGCATAGGAGGAGGCACTGTGGCTGCGTTCTTCCGTGAACAAGACCTTCCGGCGGCCGTCTGGGTAACCTCCCCGGATACGGCGCACCAGCCCAATGAATCATGTCCCATAAGCGACATAATATCGGACGCAAAGGTCTTCGCGCATGTGTATTTGGAATAGGGGCTGGCACAGGGCGCAGGGTGAAACATATTACATTGCGACTCCCCTGTGTAATCGGCCTTAATATGATGTTGCTGTTTAAAAAACTCAATGTTAAAATTTGATGTGCAGATCTCAGTTATACGAGTAATTTTAAATGATGTACATTTATATCTGTTCAATGTATTCCTTTTAACGCCTTGAACATGATGAAGAAAACTTTAATCATTTTTGCCTTATGCCCTGCGCCCTGCGCCTTGAGCATGATGAAGAAAACTTTAATCATTTTTGCCTTATGCCCTGCGCCCTGCGCCTTGAGCCTTAATTACCCATGAACCAACAGCTTAACAAATTCCGGCAAAGACTAACCGACCTCCTTGAAAAGGGTGTCGCTAACGGCGTTTATCCCGGCGCCGTGCTTCTTGTGGCGCAAAAGGGGCAAATAATTTTCGTGCGGGAGGCCGGAAATCTCTCAATAATCCCCAGTGTTATGCCGATGAAGAAGGATACAATATTCGATCTTGCTTCATTGACTAAACCCCTTGCCACTGCCCTGGCGATAATGAAACTGGTTGATGACGGCAGGATAGATCCGGACCGGACATTATCCGAGATAATAAGGGCTGAAGATCTCAGGGAGAAAGGCTCCATTACGCTTCGTTCAATCCTCAGCCACTGCGCAGGATTCAGGGACTGGATGCCCTTTTATCTGGAGCTTGTAAATCACCACGCCGATAAACGCAAGGGCCTCTTAAGGGAGCTGATATTTAAAGAACCGCTTCGGTATCCGCAGCGCGCCGATTGCCTTTACAGCGACCTGGGATTCATGGTCCTTGAGTGGGTTGTGGAGGTTGCAACAGGGATGTCCCTTAAGGATTTTATTCACGAGAGGGTTTTTGGCCCTATGGGTCTGAAAAGGACCTTCCTTTTGACAGGTGAACCGCCTTTTAAAAAAGAGGAGTTTGCCGCTACAGAGGAATGCCCCTGGAGGAAGCGGGTCATTCAGGGGGAGGTCCATGATGAAAACGCCTTTGCACTGGGCGGATACTCCGGCCATGCCGGCCTTTTCAGTACAGCCGGGGAGGTCTATATGATAGCTGATATGCTGAGAGAACACTACTACGGGAAAAGGCGCGATTATTTTTCACCGGGGGT
>JAFGIC010000315.1 GCA_016929815.1 Deltaproteobacteria bacterium | reverse complement strand
TCATAGTTCAACTAATTTGGAGAAGAACCTTATATTACAATTTTTATATACAGGAATAAAGTAATTAAAAAAAGGCAATTACGTAAGCCCTTTACAAATGGCCTTAGAATTGTTAACATTCCACGGCATGTTAAAGCAGGACAGATGACCGCCGCCGCACCGCGAGGCGCGGGGGAGGAAAGTCCGGGCTCCGCAGGACAGGATGCTGGATAACGTCCAGTCACGGCGACGTGAAGGAAAGTGCAACAGAAAGCAAACCGCCCGGGCATATGCCCGGGTAAGGGTGAAACGGCGGGGTAAGAGCCCACCAGTCCGGCCGGTGACGATCGGAGCTATGCAAACCCCATCCGGAGCAAGGCCAAATAAGGGGAGTGAGAGGGTGGTCCGCCTGAGTCCCCGGGTAGGCTGCTTGACCCTGACGGCAACGTCAGGGCTAGATGAATGGTCATCATCCCGGCAACGCCTTCAGCTGCGCCGGGAAACAGAACCCGGCTTACGGCCTGCTTTAACATCTTTATCTTTATATTTGAGAGGAATAAATGTTCGTAGCAGCAAATTTTTTATACGCCATTGCCAAGGTGCTGAGTGTTGCCTTGACCCTTTACATGTGGATCATCATCGCCCGCGCCCTTATCTCGTGGGTGAATCCCGATCCTTATAATCCGATCGTCAGGTTCCTGGTATCGGTCACCGAGCCGGTGCTTTATTTTATCAGGCGCAAGCTCCCCATCTATCTGGGCGGTATAGACTTTTCACCTGTCATAGCCATCCTTGCGATCTATTTTCTGCAGATATTTGTGGTGCAGACCCTGATGCAGATGGCTGCGAGGATGGGGTAGGTGATTTGAAATTTCAAATTTGAAATTTGAGATTTTTACCTTGCGCCCTGAGCTTTGTAACTTACGCCGGTTTATCAAAAGAATATGTGTTATTGACTCCATGGAGTGTAGATAAATCCCATGACCGCTCATATCAAGATAAAACTCCTTCCCAGGTCTTCAAAAAGCCGGATCATGGGCATGGAGGGGGAGTTTTACAGGGTCAAGGTGAATTCCCCGCCTGTTGACGGCGAGGCGAACAAGGAACTCGTCTCCCTTATCTCCAAGAAGCTGAAGGCGCCGAAGAAGAATATTGAGATAATCTCGGGCAAGACATCAAGGATGAAGGTCCTGCGCGTTCAGGGGATTGACGAAGAAACCGTCACAAGGCTCATGCAGGCCGATTGAATTACACCTGAAACTGCATGCTGTAAAGCTGGCGGAATCTCCCGTTCATTTCCATCAGGGCGCTAAAGGTGCCTGATTCCACGATCCTTCCATCCTCAAGAACAAATATCCTGTCGGCCGTCCTTACCGTGCTGAGCCTGTGGGCTACAACAAAGATGGTGTGCTTTCCCCTCAACCCGTCAATGGCGTCCTGGATGACACGCTCGCTCTGGGCATCAAGGGCGGATGCCACTTCATCAAGAAGGAGTATGGAAGAATCGGCCAGGATGGCCCTTGCTATGGCAATCCGTTGTTTCTGTCCCCCGGATAAAAGTGTGCCTCTATCGCCCACTATCGTATTATACTTTTCAGGCTGGGCCATGATAAAATCATGGGCATAGGCCTTTTTTGCCGCGGATTCTATTGATTCCATGCTTATGGCAGGAGAATTAAAAGATATATTGTTCGCTATGGTGTCATGGAACAGGAGGACCTCCTGGCTGACAATACTGATCTGGCTTCTTAAAGAGTCGAGTGTTACATCCCTTATATCGGTTCCGTCTATCAGAATTGAACCCCCGGTCACGTCATAAAACCTCGGTATAAGATCAAGCATGGTGCTTTTTCCTGCGCCGGTAGAGCCTACAAACGCGACGATCTCCCCGGCATTTATCCTGAAGGAGACATCCCTCAGTATCGGAGTTGCGGGATTATAGGAGAAATTTACCTCCCTGAATTCCACCGATTCCCTGTGCTTCGGCAGGACGATCGCGTTGGGTTTTTCCCTGATATCGGGCTCCGTCTTTAATATATCAAACACCCTCTGTGTGGCCCCCTGGAGTGTGCGCAGGTCATTGTTGATATGGGCCAGGTTCCTCACAGGGGCGTAAACCCTTGAGAAGGCGTAAAACATCGTTATCAGTTCGCCCAGGGTATGGCGGAAATAGCCCATTCCGAGCAAGAGTATGGCAGGCAGGACCAGGAATACGGTCGCATCCATCATAGGGCCAAGGCCCAGATTCCATCTGCTCCAGTGCATGCTTTTCTTATAGAGTTTATCGGCCAGTGTCTGAAACTTTTCCGACTGGCTCTTGCCTATGCAGAACCCCTGGACAACCTTGAGGCACAGCAGGACCTCCTGATAGTTGGATGTCAATTCGGCTATGGCATCCTGTACCCTGATGGAATGCTTTTTTGCCTTTCTGCCGAATAAACGGATGCACCCTATAATAAGCGGAACCGATATAAAGACGAATAATGTCAGCTTATAATTAAATATCATCAGATAGACCAGAAAAACAAACGCGGTAAGAGGGTGCTGTATAAGGCCTGTAGTGATCGTTGCGATACGGGTCTGCATAACGGCCAGATCCGCAGTGGATCTTGAGATAAGCGCCCCGGCCTTGTGTTTGTCGTAGAAGCCCTGATGCAGGGACAAAAATTTATTGAAGAGGTCTATCCTGAGGGACCTTATCGCACGCTGGGAAAAGGCAGCGGCAGCCAGATTGCCTATATATGACGACATTGATTTAAAAAGCATGGAGACAAACGCGACAATGCCCAGGATAATGAGGAAACTGGAGGTTGAGAGATTGTCCATCACTACACGTTTTGTTTTATGCGGGAAAATTTTATTTGGTCTGAATTCCAGCCAGGGGATCTTTATTGAGTTGGTATCGGTATCCTTTGTGCTTTTACTTTCAAGAAATGTCCCAAGGGCCTTTTTTGTGGTTTCATCCACGTCAGAACTCTGCAAGGCGTCCGTCAGGGATTCCTTTTCATTTACCAGGGTTTTCAGCGCCTTTTTTGAGGCCTTGTCTTCAGCCGATTCCACTATTCCGCTCATCAGGGTGGCCTTGTCCACAAAGGGCTCGATAAGCGTTACAGGTATGATGTTAAAGAGCGTGGATATAATGGTCATAATTATCGACGCCACTATCAGCAGCCGGTGTTTTCTTACATATAGGGCAATATCACTGCCAAGGACTTGATTCAGCATATCGTGATTGATTTACTCCTTTTATTGTTCCACCGTCATCATAAGATAACTGCCGGCAAAGATAAACAAAAGATTGGCAGTCCATGCGGCAAGAAAGGGTGGAAAGACCCCCGAGTGACCCAGGGAGCTTGAAATGCTTAATATTACATAATAGAGGAAACTCAGGCCTATGCCTGCGGCTATGGCAAGGGGGAGGCCTCCGGTCTTCAGCTCAAGGGCGATAGGGATGCCCAGGATAGTCAGTACAAGACTTATGAATGGGAAGGCGATCTTTACGCCCATGTCAACAAGATAACCGGAATTATTATATCCTTCACTTTTAACTGTCTCTGAGTATGTTTTCAGCTGGCTGTAACTCATCTCTTCAGGCTGTTTTATCTTTTTACGGAATTCGTCCGGTGTTTCAGGGATATCCAGAGTAAGTATTTTGAATATGCTGGTCCTGTAACCTCCATCCTCCTGCATTTCCTGGACGGTGCTGTTTTCAAGGACCCATGCGACGCCCTGCCAGGTTGCCCTTTCTGCCTCTATTCTTTTTATAAGCTTGAAATTGTCATCAAAAAAATGAAACACGGGATTTTCCATTATATTTCTGACGCTGTCAAATTGCTTTATCCAGTATATGGCATCTGAAGTCTTGTACCATATCTGGTCGCTGCCGTAAAATTTGGTGGGGTCCTGTTTTTCAATCTCTGTGTCCCATATTCCGTTGCTCTTTGAACTGGTGTAAGGGACTACAGACTCCGATAAAAGGAATGTAAAAAGGCTGATGAAAAGAGAGATTATGATGACTGTGTGTGAGACCTTGATAATGTTGATGCCGCATGCCTTAAGTGCTGTTATCTCTCTGTTGTTTTTCATCAAACGGAACAGGACAATAACGGATATCAACGTCGCCACCGGAATCATCTGAACCATAATATATGGTATCTTATAGAGGAAATACGAGATGATGACCCCCACGTCGGTGACCTTTTTTCCCAGGAAATCATCGAGTTTCTGGACAAAGTCGATCATCAGGAAAAGAAAGATGAAGATGACCTGGCAGAGGAGTTGAAGCTTGATGAATTCTTTTGTTAAATATTTTGTAAGTGTGTCCATTCTTTTCATTGCATTGTACCTGACCGGGCATTCCTGATTTGCGTCCGGGGAATTAAATATGACTTATAATAAATTGTTGCATATTTTTCAATAGTTATATATTTGCAGAGGCTGGCGCATAACCCGATTGACAATTATACTGCGACCTGTTTAAATCCTTCATATTTTTTTCATCGTAATCGGGCAGCAACCTGAAACAACAATTAAAAGGAGGAAATCATGAGTGCTAACAGGATAATATCATTTTGCGGTGCGGCCGCCTTTGTTGCGGTGATGTTCCTTGCATCAATCGCCTTTGCACAGGGGGATCAGGCCGACCCGGTCGGCGAGATGGACAAGGACAAGGATGGAAAGGTCTCCAAGACTGAATGGAGCGGAGACCCCAAGGCCTTCTCTAAGTATGACAAAAACGGTGACGGTTTTATTGCATCGGATGAAAAACCGACAGGCATACCTACACTCGAAATTATGGATAAAAACGGGGACGGCAAAATAACAACCGACGAATTTCCTGCGGGAGCGCCCGAGGGTATGTTCAAGGAATTCGATAAAGACGGAAACGGCTGGCTCAGTGAGAGCGAGGTTTCATCTCCGCCTGGCGGGGGTGGTGGAGCAGCACCCGGTGGAGCAGCTCCAGGCGGCGCACAGGGCGGCGGTGCGGCACCCGGCGGTGCAGCGCCTGCCCAAAAGTAATTAATTATTTTTTATCTGAATCAAAGGGGTTGCTGCCCCTTTTATTAAAAAGAGGTTGTCATGGACTCAAAGGGATTAAAATCATTATGGATGGTTGTTTTTAGGCAGGGATTAATCAGGCCGCAATTCAGTCATAACCGGATTGCGGCTTGGATTTAACAATAACGCTGAGGCCTGTGGGTATAAAGGACTAAGGAAAAGACAAGCTTTTCTGAATCAGGAGATTCCCTTTAAGATCCCGCTGAAAAGGATTACAGGCGTTTTACATTCTTTGCCTTTGGTCCGCGATCGCTTTCCTCCACCTCAAAGCTTACTTGATCTCCTTCATTCAGGCTCTTGTAACCATCATGCTGGATGGATGAGAAATGAACAAACAGATCGGAGCCTTTTTCTCGTTGAATAAAACCAAATCCCTTCTTGTTGTTAAACCACTTTACTGTTCCGTTCTCCAAAGCAATTCCTCCTTTTAAGACTTTACAACACCCGGCACAGGCCGGAACCTTAAATTCTGCACCTGAAGACATGCAGCTTTAATAACGGAATTTTATTATACTGTCATTGCCTCAGGCGTTTAAATGGCGCATAGCATACCACAGGCTTATTAAAGATCAAACAAAAATAATAACCCTGAAATGAAATCTTTATTGAGTTTCAATAGAATCCTAACCTGATATTAATGATTTAGTTTAGTCCCTTATCGGCCACTCTCCTCTTTCAATAAGCACGTCCTTTAAAACCCCGAGCGCCTCGT
>JAFGIC010000314.1 GCA_016929815.1 Deltaproteobacteria bacterium | reverse complement strand
GACCAACGATTACTATCCCATTGACATTCGTCTGGTCCGCAACCCGTCTGGCAGGCGCGGTGATGAGAGATAAAAAAGACTGGCTGCATTCATGTTATGAAAAACTCGCCTCAGACCTGGTTTTTGACAATTCCAAGATGCTTCAAACAGGTTTTAAACCTAGGCATACCTTAACTTCAATTTTCGCTTAAACTTTAATTATTAATTTTTCATGTTAATTATTCTTTATTTTTTAGCCCTCATTTTAGGAATCATAGGCGCTTGGTCAATAAATAAGTTAGCTTTCAAATGGGGTCTTATTGATAGCCCTAATGATAGGAGTTCTCATGAAAGACCTACTCCTAAAGGCGGCGGGATTGGTATCCTGGCCGCTTTTACTTTTGCATCCTTATTTTTGAAATTGTCTTTTACGTTTTGGGTGCCTATTGCTTGCATTGCCCTAGTGAGCTTTTTTGGCGACAGATTAGATCTCTCACCAACGCTACGTTTGCCCCTTCAATTCATTGCAGCCATTCTTGTTCTGCTCCTGATCTCTGATCTCTGGCCTCTGACCTCTCTTTACTCTTTCCTCTTAACTGTTTTCTTCGTCGTCTTCATTGTTGCCACTGCCAACTGGTACAATTTCATGGATGGTATTAACGGCATTGCAGGGATAACAGGGATAGTGGGATTTGGTCTTTTGGCTGCATTTAACATCCTTAATGTTGGTGACAGCCAGTTTACTATCTTATCAATCTGCATTGCATTTGCATGCCTTGGTTTTCTTCCCTTTAATATCCCGAAAGCAAAGGTGTTCATGGGTGATGTGGGAAGCATCCTGCTTGGGTTTGTATTTGCAGCAATTGTTGTTTTAATCTCTAAGAGTTTCCTGGATTATGTTTGCCTTATTGGCTTTCTGTTTCCGTTTTATGCAGATGAATTTGTTACAATGGCTATACGCCTGAAGGATAGTGAAAATCTTCTTAAACCGCACAGGAGACATTTTTATCAGATCCTGGCAAATGAAATGGGGATAGCTCATTGGAAGGTTTCAATGGGATACGGCATTCTACAGCTTATTGTTGGTTTAAGCGTTTTATGGTTACGAAATTTAGGGATTTATGCTGTTTTATCCATATTGATAATTTTCTTTATCGGATTTATCTGGGTCAATTACGCTTTCAGAATAAGGATAGAAAAAAGAGGATAGAGGAGACAGACCATAAATCAGAAGTCTGAGGTCAGAGCCACAGAAGGCATAGATAAAGAAGATAAGAAGGGGAGAAGTTGAGAAGATACAGAATGAATTTGCTGTTGAGTGAACGACACGAATTGTGGATGAAGTCTGAAATTCGCAACATGATCGTAAAATTCAACAGTACTTACCGATTTCAGCCCAAGGCCATTTTCGGTAATTCAAAACCGATTTCTGCAACCCGCCCTCTTTTACCGATATCGGCCTTGAGCTGAAATCGGTAATTCGGGAGTCTATAAGTTTTGTCGAACTTATTTCAACATCCATAATTTGATGATAAAAAACATGAGGAATGTGAATGAATTTATCTTTAAGCAATCGTCATAAGCTGGTCATGCAGTCTGAAATCCGCAATATGACACTGGAATGCAATAGAATCGGCGGCATTAACCTGGCCCAGGGCGTATGCGACACAGAGGTTCCACTGGAAGTGAGGATTGCTGCCCGGGAGGCAATGGACAACGGCATCAACACCTACACGCATTACGCGGGTCTTATTGAACTGCGCGAGGCGATTGCTGAAAAGCATAAAAGATTTTATGGGGCTGACATAAACCCTG
Organism: Deltaproteobacteria bacterium; assembly: GCA_016929815.1. Classification (GTDB taxonomy): domain Bacteria; phylum Desulfobacterota; class DSM-4660; order Desulfatiglandales; family HGW-15; genus JAFGIC01. The sequence continues at coordinate 7,024 of JAFGIC010000314.1, read as the reverse complement.
AGACCGAAATCATAGTCAGCGGAGGTTCCACGGGGGCCTTTTATTGCGCATGCATGGCGCTGCTGAATCCAGGGGATGAGGTTATTTTATTCGAGCCATATTACGGGTATCACATACAAACCCTGGTTGCTACACAGGCAGTTCCTGTGTATGTACGCATGAAACTCCCCGGATGGACATTCTCTCTTGAAGATCTAGAAGCGGCAGTGACGCCAAGGACAAGGGGAATCATGATTAATACACCTGCCAATCCGTCGGGCAAGGTTTTTTCAAAAGGGGAGCTGGATCTTGTTGCAGACTTTGCGAAAAGGCATGATCTCTTTGTCTTCACTGACGAGATCTACGAGCACTTTTTATACGGAGATCACCGGCACATTCCTCCCGCGCTTCTCCCGGACATGAAGGAAAGGACCATCACCATTTCAGGGCTTTCCAAGACCTTCAGCATTACGGGATGGCGTATCGGCTATTGTATCTGCGATTCTCGTTGGTCAACTGCCATCGGATTCTTTAACGATCTTATTTATGTCTGCGCCCCGGCGCCCCTGCAATCCGGGGTAGCCAAAGGCCTGCGTGAGATACCCATGGAATATTACCGGGGTCTTTCCGATATGTACCTGAAAAAAAGGGACATGATATGCGAAGCACTTTCAAGGGCCGGGCTTGCCCCCAACATCCCCGACGGCGCCTATTATGTACTTGCCGATATCAGCAACCTGCCCGGCAGAAGCAGCAAGGAGAAGGCAATGTATCTTCTGCAGGAGACAGGTGTTGCATGCGTCCCTGGAGAGGCCTTTTATCATGACGACGCAGGAGAGAATCTCGCCCGCTTCTGCTTTGCCAAGGAAGATGATGTGCTTGTTGACGCGTGTAAGAGGCTTGAGAAAATAAAAAGATAAGAAGTTGAGAGGATTAAAATTCCAGAGGACAGAGGACCCCATTGAAACTACTGCCTAAGACAGGGAGCCCTGCTGGCTGTTTAACGGGGCAAAACCCAGTTAAATCCGCTGCGCTCATTATTAATATTTAACGGGGCAGGCAGAAGCAAGACCTCAGAAATCATATAGTGTGGAGTCAAATCACTCTGAAATTGACATAAATATAACAAAAAGAGTATATTACAAGAAAGAACAGTAGGAGGATTTAATATGGCCTTAATGGATCGCATTGAACTTGATCCGAGAGTTTGTAATGGAATGCCTGTCATAAGAGGGACTCGGATTCCAGTAGCCATTATTCTTGAACAGATAGCTGATGGTGAGTCCTGGGATACATTACTTTCAGGTTATCCTGAGCTTAAGAAGGAAGACATACAGGCAGCTTTGCTTTACGCCAGGGCTTCTATCGATCATACAGAGATCAGGGCATCCAATGCCTGAACCTCTTAAGCTTTATCTGGATCAAATGATGAGATTGGATGTGGCCCAGGCTTTGCGTCGCGAAGGCTATGATGTTATGCGTACATCCGAAGTCGGCCAAGCCCGGTCAGATGACTATGATATTTTGCAAAAAGCCATTATTGAAAACAGAATTCTTATTACTCTTGATGAACATTTCGGCGATTGGGTAATCCTCCCCCTCAGCAAACATCCTGGAGTAATCCGTGTAAAGACAAATCCTACGACCTCTAAAAATATCATTGATTTGCTCCTTCCTTTTCTATCAATTCATTCATCAGAGGAATGTAAAAATTATCTTGTTATATTGTCTTTAAAACGCGCAAAATGGGTACATACGGCTTAGTAATAGTTAAGAAGATGAGAGGATACTAAATCAATTTGTCTCTAAGCAAGCGTCACGAGCTGGTAATGCAGTCTGAAATTCGCAATATACCCTTAAAATCATACAGTGCCTACCGATTTCAGCCCAAAGCCATTTTCGGTAATCCAAAACCGATTTCGGCAACCCAACCACCTTTACCGATATCGGCCTTGAGCCGGAATCGGTAACATGAACATGGACATCTATGGATCTTGACGAGCTCATTAGACAGGGAAAAATAAAGAGGATCTTCAGGGCCAAGAGAAAGCTCACCCATCCTAACCTTGTATCCCATATAACGCAGAGGGCCGCAGGTAAAGATCCGCTCTTTCTTGAAGATGACGATTATTTATTTATGCTCGCAAATCTTAAGGATACCTCAAAAAGGACGTCTCTCGATGTATATGCTTTCTGTCTTATGCCAAATCACATTCACTTGCTTGTTAGTCCACATGAAGATGAGCTTCATGTTCCAATGAGGGATCTGTTTTCAAGATATGCCATGTGGTTTAATAAAAAGTATGAGAGAAGAGGACATCTCTTTGGCGGACCGTACAGGCAGTCGGTGTGTCTGGATGACGCATATCTGCTCGCAGTTTCATTATATATCCATATGAATCCGGTTCGAGCCGGTCTGGTCAATGACCCCGCAGAATACCGATGGTCTTCTGTAAGACTTTATAACAATGACAATGCACCATCCTCATTTATAAATTCGGGTTTTGTGCTCAGATTATTAGCTAATGATAGGAAAACTCAAAAGCAGGTGTATAAAGATTTAATGGAAAAGAGTGTGTCTTTTATAGAAGAAGATGCGCTTGAGAATTCTAATGCAGTGCATAAACTTAAGTCTTCTCTTGTAGGGATTTTCCCGTCAGTATTCTCAAGAATTGTGAAAAGCAGGCAGATCGCGCAATATGCCGGGCTTGATGTGCTCGATGAAGAAGAACTCAACCGGCGAATCAATGAGTTTAAGATAGGATATCCCATCTCATCGCCGGAAACCATAAAAGCAAAGCGCTTTCTTATTGAACAACTTATCGCACGCGGCTATAAAAGAGACGAAATTGCCGCAAGAATTGGCGTGTCAGTCAAAACCGTTTATAATATCTTAAAAGTTGTAACATAACCGGACATACGATATTTACCGATATCGGCCTTGAGCCGAAATCGGTAATTCGAGAATCCATAGGTTTTATCGGACTCATTTCTGATTTTGTTCTCAAATCATTAGTTGAATAAATCCCTTCCGATAATGAAAGTTTGAAAACAACTAGGAATCTAAACAAATATGATGTTTCCGTTATCTGGTGATTAAAGAATTTTATCAGTCACTACAAACTCCCTGCCGCAAATATCTTGAGCGCCCCTTCGAAGATTCAGATTCCGGCAATAAATATCTGGACAAGGGAAAAAATAAGGGATAAAATTTGTTTTTATTTTAGATCGGACAGAATCTATAGATATGGAATATAACTTTTTAGTGTTTGGCAATCTTTGCCTTTTATAAAACATTACTCAATTGATATCATAGGCTAAACCATGTGATACCCGGCAAATAACATATTTTCAGCGGCGCAATTTAACAGAATATTTATTTTTTTGTAACCAACGACCTTATAAATCGTTTATTTTATTATTTAATACATTAAAGCAGAGATTGATATAAAGATACAAGCCTAACGACAGTAATTAAGCTTTGATGAAATAACTGCCATTATCTCATCACATTTTCCAGTTGGTTTATTTAAAATTTTTCATCTACTGATGAAAAGCCCTTAACATTGTATGTAAAAGTATAGATTTGGAAAGGTATGCCCAGATTCCTGTATAAAAATTTTTACATAATCCTGTTTGCAGATTTCCTGATGGTGGCATTTTCATGGTATTTTTCCTACCAGCTTCGCTTTAACTTCGAATTGCCTGAAGACACCGCCTTTACCCTCTGGAGCTTGATACCTTTAATAATAACGATAAAGCTGCTCTGCTATTATCTCTTTGAACTGTATAATGGGATGTGGAGGTACACAAGCCTTATCGACTTCCTGGCCATCTTCAAGGCGTGCAGCGCCTCCTCCATAATAATTATATTGATCATAATGTTTTTTAAAGGCCATACCGAGGTCTCACGTTCCGTGTTTATTATAGACTGGCTGCTTACCCTTTTATTAATCTCAGGAATCAGATTTTTTATCAGGTTTTATTTCTGGGCCGGCGCTGGGGATGAATCAAGAGGACACGAGGGCAGGAAGATTTTCAGTTCCTTCTTCGGGAATAACCGTAACGGCAAGCGGTTATTGATATTGGGGGCAGGAGACTGCGGCGAAAAGATATGCAGGGAGATTCATGACAACCCACATCTGGGCTACAGGATTTTGGGTTTTCTTGATGATGACCCTCTAAAACTGAACCGTAGAATACACGGCATACCTGTGGTAGGAAACACAAAAGATGTCAATTATTTTACTGAGAAATTAAATGCCGAGGAGATCCTCATTGCCATGCCTTCACTCTCGTCAAGAGACATGCGAAAAATAATAGGGCGCTGTGAAGGCGTCGGCGTCCCTTTCAAGACCATTCCAGGCATGGGGGAATTAATAAACGGAAAGGTCACGGTTAAGGCAATCCGCGACATCTCTTACAGGGATCTTCTGGGCAGGGACCCGGTGAAACTGGATGAAGAGCAGATAGGCAGCTATCTTAAAGGCAAGAGGGTTCTGATCACCGGCGCCGGGGGTTCCATAGGCTCCGAGCTTTGCCGTCAGGTGTGCCGGTATCTGCCTAAAAGCGTCGTTTTGTTCGAACGCGCCGAAAGTCCCCTTTATGAAATCGACCTGGAGCTGAAGGAAAATTTTCAATACATTAAGATAATACCCAAGCTGTCCGACATCCTTGATACAAGCAAGATTGAAAAGGTTTTTGAAGAGACGCGTCCCAATGTCGTTTTTCACGCGGCAGCCTACAAACATGTCCCCATGCTCGAATATAACCCATGGGAGGCGATAAATAATAATATTATAGGCACACGAAATGTTGTTGAGGCTGCCAAAAGGCACAGCGTAGAGCATTTTGTCCTTGTATCAACCGATAAGGCTGTCAGACCTGCAAATGTGATGGGGGCATCCAAAAGACTCGCGGAATTGCTGGTGCAGTCCCAAAACGGGTGGGGGAAGCCTGACAGGACAAAATTCATGATGGTCCGGTTCGGAAATGTCATAGGGAGCGTAGGCAGCGTGGTGCCGCTGTTTAAAAGACAGATCGAAAAGGGCGGCCCGGTAACCGTAACCCATCCTGAGATGACAAGGTATTTCATGACCATCCCAGAGGCATGCCAGCTTATCCTGCAGGCAGGGTCCATGGGAACAGGCGGTGAGATCTTCATCCTGGACATGGGCGTCCCCATAAAGATTTCGGACATGGCCGAGGATCTTATAAGGCTTTCAGGCTTTAAACCCCATGAGGACATCCCCATAAAATTCATAGGTCTAAGACCGGGTGAAAAGCTTAAAGAAGAACTCATAACCGAAGGCGAAGGCATCGTTGAGACATCCCATGAAAAGATCATGGTGCTCAAGGGCCAGGCTCGCGATATAAGCATTTTAAACGGCAAGCTGGACAGGCTCTTGCACCTTGCAGCCATTCAGGACAAGGACGGGATTAAAAGGGCGCTTCAAGATATGCTGCCGGAGTACAACCCGGGAAACGGAAACGGCTCTTTGATGTGAATATATTTTCACGTCATACCCTATACCATACACCTTAAAGCTTATACCCTCCTATACCGCGCATCCTAAAAAAACGGATTATACTTCTTTTCCCTCCCCACCGTGGTGACAGGCCCGTGCCCTGACATCACAAGGGTGTCGTCCGGCAGGATAAATATCTTTCTCCTTATGTTTTCCAGGAGAAGGTCAAGGTTGCCCCCCGGGAAATCGGTCCTGCCTATACTCCCCGAAAAAAGGGCATCCCCGCATATTATGGCCTTTCTTGTCTCCTTCTTCCCGTTTATATCAAAATCCCCTTCAAAGATAAATCCCTGTCCCGCGCTCGAATGTCCTCTGAGGTCAACAACCCTGAACCTGATTGAACCCACCTCGATTATATCGCCTTCCTTGATAAATTTCGACGCGCTGGAGGCCTCGGCGGTGCAGCCGAATATGCCTGCCTTCTCGCCCGCATCTTCCAAATCCGCCGCCTCTTCCTCACTAATTATTATAGGGGCGCCTGTCCTGTCCTGAAGCTCCTTATTCCCCCCCACGTGATCAAAATGCGCGTGGGTGTTGATAATATATTTGACCTTAAGGCCTTCATCCTTTAAAGCGCCCATTATGGCGTCCACGTCCCCGCCCGGATCAAACACCGCAGCCTCTCCCGTATCCTCGTCCCCCACAATATAGGTGTTGACCATCAACGGTCCCGTTTCCATCATCTTTAATATCATATACAATCCTTTCAGATTTAATTAGTTTTCACCACAGAGACGCCGAGAGCGCAGAGTATTATCTAAAATAAAATCATCTCTGTGAACCCTGTGTCTCCGCGGTGAATAATTTTCTGTTGTGGCAGTTTAGTTGAAAGCGCACATCGAGTCAATCCCAAAGGACCTGTCAAAGGTTATGCAAAAGACCTTTCGAAAAGCCCGGCTATGGCCTTTCTGCCGTTCTCCTCCAGGTAACGCGTCCCTGTCCCGGCAAAATGGACATGGGTTATAACAGGCCTTTCATCCTTTTTACACCTTGTCCACTCCGTCCGGTTCCATGTGAACCATGCATCCTTTTTCTGGTCAAAGACAAAAAGCGGCTTGTTGCAGAGCTTGGCAAACTCCGCGCCCCAGCCTGTGCCCCCCTTTACCGTCTTATCCTCAAGTATCTCCCCTATTACATAGATCTCCTGTCCGTTATTGATCTGGTACCAGATGCTCTGGAGGATCTTACGGAACAACGGTGTACCGGGATAGGTCCGGTTCATCAGCTTCGAGACATATTCGAGGCTCACGTCCCCGTTCCTAAGTTCGTCGTGATTGAGGACGCGCACGCCCCGGCTGCGGACAATATCATGCCCATCGAATGTAAAATTGACCTCTTCTATGCCGAGGCGCTCCGCATTGGCCCCGAATTCAGCCTCGGCACCCTTGATGCCGCCGCTGAATAATATGCAGTCTTCTTTTTTCATATTCTTTCCTTTCTAATTAAATGTAAAAAAGCTGGGATATTTATATGTTCATGAGGGATATGTCAACATATTTTATTCAATCCTGAAAAAG
>JAFGIC010000313.1 GCA_016929815.1 Deltaproteobacteria bacterium | reverse complement strand
TCCCTGATGGCGTCTTCCCTATTATCCCTTACGCCGGTTGCCAGGTGCGCCTTGGATCCTCTGGCATACAATCCGACCGCATACCAGGCGCATCCGCCAAGCTGGGGGCCTTTCTCCAGGATGACGACCTTCCTGCCGGCCTGGGCGGCCCTGACGGCCGCAGTGACGCCGGGCCCTCCGCCGATAACACACAGGTCGCAGTCCAGGGTTTTCAGGGCATGGAGTTTGACCGCCGGTTCAGGCTTCGCGGGATCCGTTATCGCGTCGTGGTTGCAGTATTGCATGCATGTACCGCACCTTATACATCTGTCAGGATCAATCCGATAGGCCTGGTTCCCCTCATACCTTATGGCATCCTTGGGGCAGAAGACAACACAGCCGACACAGTTAATACAACGTTCGGGGATAATTTTAAATGCCGTCCTGGAATCGGCGGTCTTTTCCGCGGCCATTGAACCTGCAGCGTTTAAAAGCAGCGGCGATGCGATAGCAGCGGAGCTTGCCATCATGAATTTTCTTCTGCTTAAACCCTTACTCTGTGAATCCATGTCTATCTCCTTTATTTTTAATGACCTTTTATTATGCAAACATAATGATTACTTCCGGTTGAAAAAGGTATGGCAATATGTGAATATTTTATGACATTTTACGATATTCTGTATATATAAGGTATGATTTCAGCCTCTTTTATTCGCATGAGGTAAGCGCCATATCTTTTATTCGGGCATATAAGTTCGTAAAATGCCACAAAAGATTCGCAAGACATCATAGCATTACTTTAAATTCATTATATACTTCGGACAATTTTCATATTTATATGTTAATATCTACAAAAAGCACCTTTATAAATATCCTGTCTATGAATACACGCAGGATATATTTTATAAAAAAGTAAATTTCTCAACCAAAATCATAAATCAAAGCTGTTCTAACGTAATCATTCATTAATATCTGTCTTGAAAAGCTGATGTATCAGGAGACAGCCACCATATTTGAGTTTAAAAGAAGAACATTGATAAAAAAGGAGGATATAAGATGAATAGAGATTTACTGGTTTTCTCCGCCGTTTTAATCCTGGCCATAAGCCTTGTTGTATCCGGGAATGCATTTCTTGAGGCAAAAAAGGCCGAAAACGCCCCAATTGATGAAAATTTGGAATTACAGCGCGCCCTGGCCTACGGGGAGATACAGAATGTAATGGCAGCCCATACCTATTGTTACGAGGCGCAGAAGCAGGCCTATGAGATTGAAAACTTCTGGTCCAAAAGGGATGACATTTCATACGGTGCACAGAATGTCGGGAGAGAAGCAGTCATAAATTATTTTGTCAAGACCAACGATGCGGCCCACAAGGCAAAGCTGAAGAGAATGAGCGAGCTTTATCCCGACGAGGTGAAGAATATCCCGGAGAATGAAGGCATCGGCGACATGGTGATACACCTCGCCACTACCCCCTACATAGAGGTAGCCGGCGACTGCAAGACAGCAAAAGGGCTATGGTATGTGCCCAGCATAAATGTCGAGATAGATCAGAACGGCGACCCGGTGCCCGTTACCATATGGGAAAAATGCGACGTGGATTTCATAAAGGAAGACGGCAAATGGAAGATATGGCATTTCACCCAATGGGTTCAGTTCGCTGCGCCGCTTAATAAAAGTCTGGTTGACGGTTCCTTTCAACTCAGCCGTCCATTCTTCAGTCCGCAACCATTAGGAGGTCAGGAGGCAGGCCGGCAACCGGCTCAACAACCGGTCGATATGTCTCAGACAAAAAGCAAAGATCAGGCCTACAGCACAAAGCGGGTCGCCGACTGGCGCCCCGGGTTGCCCAAGCCCTATAATACATGGGAAAACCTGACTTCAGAGGTCTCAAAGTAGGCTAAATTCAGATGTCCGAGGATTCAAGGGTTCGAGGATTACGTGATAAGGATAAAGAAGGAGGTATTCAGAATGATCGGATTTACACGAAGGAAATTTATAAAGGTTCTGGGGCAGGGTTCAGCGATCCTTGGTCTGGGGCTTTCTTCACGCCGGCCATGGGCGCAGGAAACGGATTCCAGGCCCACACCTAAAAAACTGGAAACAGATATCGCCGTTATCGGGGCCGGACCTGGAGGACTGTCCGCCGCATTGCGTGCCGCAGAGCTGGGATTGACAGTTTGCGTTTTTGAAAAGGCCGATAAGACGGGCGGCGCCAGAAACGGCGGCATGGGGCCCTTTGGCGCAGGCACCCATATACAGGCAAAATACGGGGTCAAGAACTGCACAACCAGGGACGCCTTCAATTACCTGATGGACTTCAACCACTGGAACATAGACGCACGCCTTGCCTCGGAATATATTAATACCACTGCCTTTACCGTAAAGTGGCTGGAGGATCAGGGCGTTCTTTTCGGGCCTATAAACGACAGCAGTGAAGGCGTACGCACCAGATACCTGCACGCCTTTGCACAGCACCCCGATTATGAAGACCAGTTTTATGCATGCACCCTCCTCACAGACAGGACCAAGGCCGATAAAAACACACGGCTCTTCCTGGAAACGCCGGTTAAAAGCCTTCTCAAGACAGGTGATGCCGTGACCGGTCTTATCGCCGTTGACAAAAGCGGCAATGAACTGGAGGTAAGGGCAAAGGCTGTTATCATCACGACCGGCGGCTTTATGGGAAGCCCTGAGATGATCAAGAAATACACCTCCTATACATATAAAAAGGATCTGTTCTTCACATACGAGATGCCCAACATGTCCGGCGACGGAATAAGGATGGCGTGGGAGGCCGGTGCTGCGCAATCCGAGATGATGATGGATGTTTACAAGGGTATGCCCATATATGGCGGCCCGGAAGGTGTGAGAATGGACTGGGCCATCCTTGCCAGGCCCAACCTGATGGTCAACCTTGCCGGTGAGCGGGTAATGAACGAGGCCTGCGCAGACCGGCATTTCATGGCAAACGCCATCCACCGCCAGCCGGGGGGCTGCTCTTTCCTTATGTTCGACAGCACAATAGCGGATATCTACAGGGCACAGACATCCGGTGGAGGAGTGCTTCCCCCAGGCTTTGCCGCTCCGGTCAACGACATAGACAAGATAGTAGCTGAGGCAAAAAAGCTGGGCTATCCCTACCTGTTCGCAGCCGAATCCCTTGAAGACCTGTGCATGCAGACGGGGATCGATCTTGATAATCTCAAAAAAACGATTGCCGAATATAATTCCTTCTGCAAGGCGGGCAGCGATCCTATCTACTACAAGGATGCTGCCAATCTCCTGCCGCTTTACGGCCCTAAATATTATGCATCCCGGTTCTGCTGCGACGCCTTCGGCGGCCTCGGGGGCATTAAGATCAACTATAAAACAGAGGTGCTCAATAAGGATTTAAAACCCATTCC
>JAFGIC010000312.1 GCA_016929815.1 Deltaproteobacteria bacterium | reverse complement strand
GATATTCTGTTACAGACCGATTAATAATATTGTTTAACTAGTTTTAAACAGGGTTCCCATGACCATAAAAGACGATAGCAACCTTTTAAATGATCCCCGGTCTGTCTCCGGTTCCCGGAAAAAGATTGATGATGAACTCAATCTGATAGACCTTGTATATCCGATTTATAAAAGAAGAAAATTCCTCATCTTTTTCTGTCTGGCTATTGCGTTTGTGGTAGGAGCCAGGAGCTTTTTTTTGCCAAAGACCTATGAAGCCACGGCTGTAATTCTGCCTGTATCAGAACAGAGCGGTTCTTCCATTACTCAAGGCCTTGCATCAACCTTTCTGCAACAATTCGGTATGTCAGGCCTCATGAGCGGCTCTACATCAACACCGTCGTCAGCGCTGTATATGGCGGTTTTAAAAAGCAATGAACTGGCTGCCGAGGTGCTCGATCGATATGATTATTTCCATATGATGGGGATAGATAAAAGCTATGAGAAAAACAGCAGTAAAGCGTTCGCCAAAATGCTTAAAGTAAATGTAGAAAGCCCTGCCATCTCAGTTACTGTAACCTCCAGTAATCCTGTTTTTGCCTCTGATCTTGCCAACTCTTATATTAAGGAACTGGACAGGTATAATCTAAATAATAGTTTCACGTCTGCGCGGTATCTGAGGGAGTATATAGAAAAACGGTTATATGAAGCAAACAGTGAACTGGATCAGGCCCAGATGGAGTTGAGAGAATTTCAGGAAAAAAACAGGGCCATCTCCATCAGTGATCAGGCGGATGCAACATTGAAGGTTCTAAGAGAAATGGAGGCTCAAAAAGTCTCTCTTGAAGTGGAACTGGCCTCAAAAGAAAAATTCTATAAGGGGCAACATATCCAATTGGAACAACTGAAGGCACAAATTGAAGCATTACAGAAAAATATCGATAGATTAACTTATTCTGAAGATGGCTCCATTACAATTGAAAAGGAGGAAGGTAAAATAGAGTTTTACATTCCTTTGAACAATATTCCGGGTCTTAATTTTGAGGAAAGCAAGCTTCTTTTAAAGGTCCAGGCAAAGACAGCTGTTGTCACACTTCTTACAACTCGATTGGAGCAGGCTAAGCTGGATGAGGCAAAAGATTTCTCAACTATTAATACCCTGGAATTTGCATATCCACCGGAAAAGCCGACTGGGCCCAGGATTAAGTTAAATATTATGCTGAGCCTTATTGTAAGTTTTTTCTTAGGCTTGTTTATCGTGTTTTTTATCGAAGTTATAGACAAAATGAATCATGAACCTGAAACCGCGCCCAAATGGCTGGAAATGAAGGAAGGCTTAAGGGGATTTTTGAAATTTATTAAAAGATATAAAAGGTAGGATGACTATGAAGGCAATAATACTCGCGGGGGGCTCAGGGACAAGACTTCATCCGATCACCAGGGTGGTCAGCAAGCAGCTTCTGCCTGTGTATGACAAACCGATGATATACTATCCATTGTCCATACTCATGCTTGCCGGTCTTCGTGAGATCCTTGTAATCTCCACTCCCCATGATTTGCCCCTATACAGGGAATTATTGAATGACGGCTCACAATGGGGGCTTAAATTTTCATATTTAGAGCAGCCAAGGCCTGAAGGCTTGGCACAGGCATTCATAATTGGAAGAAACTTTATTGGGGATGAAAGCGCCTGTCTTATACTGGGCGATAATATATTCTATGGACATGGTCTCCCCGAACAATTGAGGAGGGCTGCGTCCAGAGAGAACGGCGCCACAGTTTTCGGATATTGGGTGAAAGACCCCGAACGTTACGGTGTTGTAAAGCTGGATGAAACCGGCAAGGCGGTTGATATCGAAGAGAAGCCGGCCGGGCCAAAATCAAATTGGGCGGTAACAGGGCTTTATTTCTATGATAACAGGGTGATTGACATAGCGGCGAAACTTTCTCCTTCGGCGAGGGGTGAGCTGGAGATAACGGATGTCAACCGCGCCTACATGGAAATGGACCAGCTATATGTAGAAAAGATCGGCCGTGGAGTGGCATGGCTCGACACAGGGACCCATGAAAGCCTGATGCAGGCAGGAGACTTTATACGGATCGTTGAGGAGAGGCAGGGATTGAAGGTTTCCTGTGTCGAAGAGATAGCATATCGAATGGGATTCATAGATGCCGTTCAGCTTGAAAACCTTGCCAAACCGCTTATCAAGAACGGATATGGCCATTATCTTATGCGCATACTGGAGCAGCTTTAATGATTGGAGGTTAAATAGAGAGTAGTCGAATGGTCAAATTGTGGATTAGGTAATGATTAAATAGGGGTGCGCCAAAGAGGCTACTATTTGACGGCCTAACGATTCATCAATAAAATGACAGATCCTTCAGAGGAAATCAAATGAGTGAGCATAAAAAAGATGATTTTCGTGATCTGGAAGTCTGGCAGAGTTGCAGAAACATCAGAAAAGCAATCTGGGATTTGTGTAAAACCTTTCCCCAAGAAGAAAAATATAGATTGTCGGATCAGTTAATTAGGGCATCAAGATCCTCTAGTGCATGCATTGCTGAAGGATACGGAAGATACCATTACCAGGAAAACATCCAGTTTTGCAGACAATCAAGAGGCTCACTTTTTGAATTGATAGATCATATTCTTGTGGCAGAAGAATGTACTTATATAAATGAAGAACAGTCCAGCGGTTTTATTAAGGAAATTAAAATTGCCATTAGAATACTAAATGGCTATATAAAATATCTTAAAGGCAGAAAAGAATCCGATTAGTTGAATTATCAATTATTTGACAAATTAACTAATTGAAAATTCTACTATCCACCACCCCATTCAACGAATCAACTATTTAACTCATTAACTAATTGGCATTTGACAAATATGAAAATAACTCAAACCGACCTGCCCGGCGCTCTCGTTGTTGAACCCCGCGTATTTTTCGATAACCGCGGTTTTTTCTTTGAGACCTATCATCGAGAAAGGTACGGCCAATATGGTATCGAGAATGAATTTCTGCAGGATAATCTTTCCTATTCCGTAAAAAACACCCTGAGAGGGTTGCATTATCAGCAACCTCATGCCCAGGCCAAGCTGGTTCAGGTTCTTTCTGGAGAGGTGTTTGATGTGGCGGTTGATATTCGCATTGGCTCTCCGACATTCGGCCGATGGGCGGGAGTCATATTATCGGCAGAAAATAAGAAACAGTTTTTTATCCCCAAAGGTTTTGCTCACGGTTTTTGCGTGCTCAGCGATGCGGCGATTTTTTCCTATAAGTGTGATGACATTTATTTTCCTGAATGCGAGGGGGGCATCCTCTGGTCCGATCCGGACCTTGGAATCGACTGGCTCGTCAAGGCCCCGCTTCTTTCTGATAAGGACGGCAGGTTTCCCCGCTTGAATGATATCCCAAAAGAACGTCTTCCTGTTTTTTGATAATATTAGTCAATTAGTCGAATGGACGAATAGTCAAATGGGGAATTCCTGCTCGACGAATCTACCAATAAAGAGGCAGTGGTTCATAAAATGACTATCTGATTCTATAGAGAGGATAAAATGAGTAAATATCAAATGGATGACTTTCGTGATTTGGAAGTCTGGCAGAGTTGCAGGAATATTGATACAATAAATCAACTATTTGACGATTTAACGATTCTCTTTTTCTTAATTCAACCATTCAACTAATAGACCATTTGATGATTCAATGATGAAAATACTGGTGATCGGAAGTAACGGCCAGCTTGGCTGGGAGGTATGCAGACAAGGAATAGAGAGGGGATTTTTAATTATCCCCCTGGATGTCCCGGAATTTGATATTACAAACAGACCAGCGGCTGAGAATGCTGTTTTAAAGTCCGAGGCCGATCTGGTTGTCAATTGTTCGGCCTATACCGCGGTCGATAAGGCGGAGGCCGAGCAGGAACCCGCCTTTTCCGTCAACAAGGATGGGCCTTCCCATCTTGCGATAGCATGCAATAAGAAAGGCATTCCCCTTATTCACATTTCGACCGACTATGTTTTTGACGGATGCAAAGAGGGGCGCTATTGTGAGACGGACAGGGTCTCTCCCATAGGCGTCTATGGTAAAAGCAAGGCTGATGGCGAGGAGAAGGTAAGGCTAAACCTGAAGGAGCATATTATTATTCGGACATCCTGGCTCTATGGGGTACACGGCAACAACTTTGTAAAAACCATGCTTAATCTTGGAAGGGAAAGAGAGGAGATCAGGGTTGTTTCTGACCAGCACGGATGCCCTACCTTTGCAGGCGACCTTGCGGGGGATATTCTTGATATCGCATCAAGGATCAACAGTGGGCAAAAAGAATCCTGGGGCACCTATCATTATTGCGGAGGGGGCAGCACAACATGGTTCGGTTTTGCCTCAAAGATATTTGAAATAGCAACGGGGTATGAAACATTCAAAATAAAAAGGGTAATTCCAATTAAGACAAGCGAATATCCTACCGCAGCTACACGCCCTGCAAATTCTGTTATGGACTGCTCATTGATGTTTCGAGAGTTTAATATTGCGGCTCCGTCCTGGGAGCAAAGCCTTGATAACATGCTTGGGAGATATTACTCGGAGATAGTCAACCGTAGTTAAATTGTTAACTAGAAAAATTGTTGAATAGGGGTAACCCAATCAATCCATTAACTATTTGACCAATTAACGAACCAACCAATCGACCATTTAACCATTTAACGATACCGAGAGACAAACCATGAAAATACTTATAACGGGCGGGGCGGGTTTTATCGGGACCAATTTTGTGCGCCATTGCCTTTCCATAAGATCTGATTGGCAGATTTTAAACCTGGACGCATTGACCTATGCGGGCAATCCGAAAAATTTTGAGGATCTTTCTCCTGAATTAAAAGAAAGATACGGATTCGTCCATGGCGATATACGGGATGCAAATTTTATGGAAAGACTGTTCGAAAGCGAAGATATTGATTGCGTTGTCCACTTTGCCGCAGAATCCCATGTGGACCGCTCGATCCTGGGCCCTGATGCATTTGTCGAGACAAATGTGGTGGGTACATTCCGGCTACTTGAGGCAAGCAAAAAATACTGGGAAGGGAGTGGCAAGCCCGGGGAGTTTCGTTTCCTGCACGTTTCCACGGATGAGGTTTACGGCAGCCTCGGGACTGAAGGATACTTTACAGAAGATACACCCTATGATCCATCAAGCCCCTATTCCGCTTCAAAGGCGTCCTCGGATCACTTTGTAAATGCCTATTATCGCACCTATGGTCTTCCAACGCTCATCACAAACTGCTCCAATAATTACGGACCCTATCAGTTTCCTGAAAAATTAATACCCCTGATGATTCTAAATATTATCGAAAAAAAACCATTGCCGGTTTACGGCGACGGCAGAAACGTCAGGGACTGGCTTTATGTGATTGATCACTGCGAGGCAATAATCAGGGTGCTGGAAAAAGGTGACCCCGGCGAGACCTATAACATAGGCGGAAATTCTGAAAAGGAAAACATCGCGATTGTCAGTCTTTTATGTGACATCCTTGATGACAG
>JAFGIC010000311.1 GCA_016929815.1 Deltaproteobacteria bacterium | reverse complement strand
TCTTGTCTTCTTCGGCATGCTTTCAATGGCCCTTGCTGCGGCCTTTATGATCCGTCAGAATGATTACAAGAGGATGCTTGCCTATTCAAGCATAGAACACATGGGGATACTGGCCCTGGGTGTCGGGGTAGGAGGGCTCGCAGGCGCAGGCGCCATGCTGCACGCCGTCAACCACTCCCTCGTAAAGGGGATGCTGTTTCTGATCTCGGGCCATCTGCTCTTTATCTATGGAAGCAAAAAGACCCATGATGTCCGCCATATCTTAAAGACGGCGCCCCTGACGGGCATACTGTGGATAGCGGGGTTTTTTGCCGTCACAGGCTCGCCTCCATTCGGGACGTTTTTAAGCGAGATGACCATATTAAAGGGGATGCTTGATGCAGGCAGGTGGGGACTGGCCGCCGGATATCTCCTGGCACTGGGCATCATATTCATTGCCATGGCAAGGATCTTCATTTCCATGTCCTTTGGAATGCCCGATAAAGATATCTCCTTTGACAGGTTGCCGGTTAATCAAAGGGAGCCGTCCTGGTTTTCATGGCCCGCGGTAATTATGGCATCGGTTATTTTGTGCCTGGGCCTTTATGTCCCGGGGCCCTTCTGGGCATTTCTAGGCAGGGCTGCTGACATGACAGGGGGTTTTTAGGATGACCTCTTTTGTATTTTTAAGTACAGTCAACGGGCAGGCAATAAACCGTGCAGAAATACCGGTTTTTGATTTCAAGGATCTCCGCGCGGCGATTATTGATTATGTAAAGGCCGGGGCGCGTATTTCAGGCCTTCCGGCCTGGCGAGAGGACGACGGCAGACTGAGGATGGTCGCGGTTCTTTCAATGCCTGCCTCCGGCGACATACTGCTCGGTGCGTGCGATATGCCTGATTCATGGAGGTCATTAACGCCCGACTGCCCATCCGCCCACTGGTTTGAAAGGGAGATTGCAGAGATATGGCAGGTCATGCCTGAAGGCCATCCATGGCTGAAGCCGATACGCTTCCAGCCCCCCCGTGATTTACAATTGCAAGGGAAGATCCCGGCCATAGGAATAACCGGCTTTTTCAGCATCAAAGGAGAAGAGTCCCACGAGGTTGCAGTGGGTCCTGTCCATGCCGGCATTATAGAGCCCGGACATTTCAGATTCCTGTGCCACGGCGAGACGGTGTATCATCTCGAGATATCACTGGGGTATCAGCACCGCGGCGTTGAGAGGGCCATGACAGGAGGGCCCGGTCCCCGCAGCATACATTACATGGAGACGCTTGCAGGGGACACTACTATCGGCCACGCTACGGCCTATTGCAGGGCTGTTGAGGCACTTTCAGGAATACATGTCCCGCCCCGAGCCGAGGCAATAAGGGCAATAGCCGCTGAGCTTGAAAGGATCGCAAACCATACAGGCGACCTCGGTGCGCTGGCAGGTGATATAGGTTATCTTCCGACCATGAGCTACTGCGGAAGGATAAGGGGAGACGTGCTTAACATGACCGCGATCTTATGCGGCAACCGGTTCGGACGCGGCCTTGTGCGTCCGTCAGGCACGGCATATGATCTTGACAGGGAACTGATTGAGCTTCTTATAACCAGACTGAATTCAGCGGAAAAGGATCTTAAGGGCGCCGTGGAGATTATGTTCGACACGCCATCTGTGCTTGCAAGGTTTGAAGGGACAGGCGCTCTGTCCGAGGACACCGCCAGGGAGATAGGACTTGTGGGCCCGGCGGCGCGCGCTACAGGTCTTGACTGCGATGTGCGCAGGGAGTTCCCCTATGGCATGTACCGTTTCGCGCAGGTTCATACCTGCACATGGACTACCGGCGACTGCTTTGCAAGGGCATATGTGCGGTGGCTGGAGATCAAGGCATCAATTGAATTCATACGCAGACAGCTGCTGGAGCTCCCCGAGGGTCCCGTATCGCTGAACGTTTCCCCCTTAAGGGGAGATATGCTTGCGGTCAGCCTGGCCGAGGGATGGAGAGGTGAGATATGCCATGTAGCCGCAACAGACTCAAAGGGCCGTTTTGCCTTTTACAAGGTTATCGATCCGTCTTTTCATAACTGGTTCGGCCTTGCACTGGCCCTCAGAAACCAGCAGATATCGGATTTCCCCCTGTGCAATAAAAGTTTTAATCTGTCTTATTGCGGGCATGATTTATAGGAAAGGCGCAAGGCGCAGGGCACAGGGCACAAGGGAAAGGCGTTAAAGAAAAGGTGTAAGGCGCAAGGCGCAGGGCACAAGGAAATACATTAAGAAGAAACTGAGGCGCAAGGTACACCCTCCTTCGCTCTTCGAGCTATGGCGGGCAGGAGGCGCAGGGGTGAATTTACATGATAAATTTGAAATTTCAAATTTGAGATTTGAGATTTTTTTCCTTGCGCCCTGTGCCTGGTGCCTTGCGCCGGATTGAAAAGATATATTTAGCTTGAAACAAATATTTATCTGTTACAACGAGAGAGTATGTTACGAATAATCAAAACCCGCATTCAACAGAAATACCGGACCATGGCCTATCCTGACGGGCCTCCTCCGGAGCTGCCTTCCAGGTTTACCGGGAGGCCGGTGGTAAACCATGGAACCTGCAGGGACGGCTGCGACCTCTGCATTGCTGCCTGCCCCGTGCATGCCATCCACATGTCACTTGATACCGAGGGGCCGGTCATTGATACGGGCCGATGCATCTTCTGCCGTGCCTGCGAAGAGGCCTGTCCTGCCGGGATTATACACTTCAGCCGGGAATACCGTCTTGCGACCTCGCCGCGGCATGAACTTTTTGTACAGGCAGGGTCTCCTGAGCACGGGCCCGCGAGACACGAGGTTGCAGTGAGGTTTTTTAACAGGTCCCTGAAATTAAGGCAGGTCTCCGCGGGCGGGTGCAATGCCTGCGAAGCCGACACAAATGTTCTGGCCACACTCGCATGGGACCTTGGACGATTCGGGATACAGTTTGTAGCATCTCCAAGACATGCGGACGGTCTCCTGATCACGGGGCCTGTTACGGAGAACATGCGCCTTGCCCTTGAAAAGACCTATGCAGCGGTCCCTGATCCCAAGATAGTAATTGCAGTGGGCTCATGCGCCATTGCCGGAGGCCCCTACGTTGATCACCCCGAACAGCACAACGGCGTTTCAGATATACTGCCGGTTGATCTGTTTATACCCGGGTGCCCGCCCCATCCCCTTACCATCCTTGACGGGCTGTTGAGGTTTATTGGAAGGGTCGGCTAGGATATGATCTGTTCCTTCTGGTAATATGCCTTTCCACTTGTATGCCTTTCAGTATCACGGCGTACCCTTAAACCTGTGACACTGCGAAGAATACCGAAGGAAAAACATTGACGATACTTATATATAATTGGTATAATTATATTAAATAGTATCCATCCATAAATAAGGCATTTATGGATGGAGTTTTCAGTCCCGTTATGGCGGGATCAGCTAATTCATTGAATTAAATAAATTTTGCTTAAAGCTGACGGCTGACAGATTGGATCCGGAAATTGGTATTTTCGGATGAACATTGATTAATATTCTGTTGTGTAGTTATGATCCTGGCAGTGCTGTTCATTTATGTAGTTGTTAGGTCCCTGATGAATGTCCCTGCTGTACATTTCTTAGAATATGATTTTATTGTTTCGGCAATTCTGAAAATCGTTAAAAGGATTTTCTATTCAATATTTCCTGAAGTCTTGTCCTAAAGGTTTTCATTCAGAACGCAACATCTAAAACGGAAATCATTATCTTAATTAGTCTGAATATCCTGTGAGATGAGGGCAGAATGGTGCGGACTTTTCTAAAAAGCCTCCATTTTTCCCCTGACCTCATCTGATTTTTATTGGAAATATTTTGGACGTTAAGCTATGAATATAATCCGTGAAAGCATGAACACGCAGTTTGGGTGGCTGACATCAGCATTGGTACTTGTCATGCCTCCGATAATAAGCATAACAGTTACGTTGTATCTGCGATGTATTATCGGGCCATTAGGATGTATAGTTATTTTCCCTGCAGTGTATGTTCTCTCTTTATTTGTCTCCATTAGCGGCGTTACATATCTGATAAGGATTTTTAAAGACGCAGGCAGACATAAAAAAGAAGACACCCAGGAAGAACGTACCCGCCAACTGGAGCAACTGGTCAATAAATTGACGCAAGAAAACGAGTTATTAAAAAAGGGCATCCAAAGGCAGTAATGTCCGGTTAGGATATGCCCCATGGCTCGGACTAAAACAATTGCTCCTCCCCACAAGCCAATATAAATTTCACTTTTAATGACTACTGTTTATTTTAGAAGGCCCGGGGGCTTAGGTAGTGTCCATCCATAAAGAAGGCATTTATGGATGGAGCTTTCAGACTTCGACGAGCCATTCGACAAGCTCATGGTCCTGAGTATAATCGAAGGACTCAGTCGAGTCGCGTTCAGCGA
>JAFGIC010000310.1 GCA_016929815.1 Deltaproteobacteria bacterium | reverse complement strand
TAAAAGTCTCATTAACGATAAAACTTGAAGCGAGAGCGGCGGGCGGCCGGGCTGATCGCTGACTGCTGAAAGCCAAAGTTATTTTATATCCTCATGGTAGCTCTGGAGCGACTTGACCTTCCCATGCCCCTTGCGGAAGGCCGCAATGCCCCTTGCCGCGGCGACAGCCGCCGCCAGCGTCGTGATATAGGGTATCTTGTATTTGATTGCAGCCTTTCGGATATATGCGTCATCATGCTTCCCGAGCCTGCCGCTGGGTGTATTTACAACCAGTTGAATCTCCTTGTTCTTTATCCCGTCAACAATATTGGGACGTCCTTCATGCATCTTCAGGATAAGCTCGGACTCAATGCCGTTTTCGGAAAGAAATCTGTTGGTGCCGTTTGTGGCCTTAATCCTGAAACCGAGGTTTTTGAAAAGTCTCGCGGCCTCAAGTACGGCGGGCCTGTCATTTTCACATACTGTCAGAAGGACAACGCCGTCCGCAGGAAGAACCTGCTGGGTGGCCTCCTGTGCCTTGTAATAAGCCAGACCGAATGAGTCGGCCATTCCCAGGACCTCCCCCGTCGAACGCATCTCAGGCCCGAGTATGGGATCAACCTCAGGGAACATGTTAAAGGGGAACACCGCCTCCTTTACCCCGAAATGAGGTATGGTTTTAGGCCTTATATCCAGGTCGGACAGTTTTTTGCCCAGCATGATCTGGGTTGCCAGACGCGCCATGGAGATGTTGCACACCTTGGAGACAAGGGGCACTGTCCTTGAGGCCCTGGGGTTGGCCTCGAGGATATAGACCGTATCGTTGGCTATGGCATATTGGATATTCATGAGACCGACCACGTTCAGTTCAATGGCGATCTTCTTCGTGTATTCATATATGGTTTCAACGTGCCTGGCCGGTATGCTTACCGGCGGGATCACGCATGCGGAATCCCCGGAATGTATGCCGGCAAGCTCAATGTGTTCCATTACAGCAGGCACAAAGGCGTCCGTGCCGTCCGCTATGGCATCCGCCTCAGCCTCGATTGCGTTTTCAAGGAATTTATCTATAAGAATCGGACGATCGGGTGTCACATCGACAGCGGCCGACACATAACGCCTCAGCATCTCCTCGTCATGTATCACCTCCATTGCCCTGCCCCCCAAGACATAGGAAGGCCGGACCATAAGCGGGTATCCTATTGTCTTGGCAACATCAAGCGCCTCTTCCATGGTGCTTGCCATTCCCGACTCAGGCTGGGGTATCCCGAGTTTTTTCATTTTCTTTCTGAAACGGTCCCGGTCCTCTGCAAGGTCGATCATGTCCGGAGACGTACCGATAATCCTGACGCCGGCATCAGCCAGCTCTGTTGCTATGTTAAGGGGAGTCTGCCCCCCGAACTGGACAATCACGCCGTCGGGTTTCTCCTTTTCATATATACTGAGTACATCCTCAACTGTAAGGGGCTCAAAATAGAGCTTGTCCGAGGTGTCGTAGTCCGTTGAGACTGTTTCAGGGTTGCAATTGACCATAATGGATTCAAACCCCTCTTCCCTGATGGCAAAGGCCGCATGCACACAGCAGTAGTCAAACTCGATGCCCTGCCCTATCCTGTTTGGCCCCCCGCCGAGCACCATGATCTTTTTCCTGCCGCTGACGGGAACCCTGTCAGGGGCATTATAGGTGGAATAATAATATGCCGCATCTTCAACTCCGCTGACAGGGACAGGCTCCCACCTTTCCACAACACCTATGGCCTTCCTCTTCTCCCTTATCTTCTTTTCCGGGATATCAAGCATCTTTGCCAGGTATTTGTCGGAAAATCCGTCCTTTTTGGCCCGTTCCAGGAGGTCATCCGGCAGCCCAGCGTCCTTGAAACGCAGGATCTCTTTCTCAAGCTCAACCAGTTCCTTCATCTGTTGTATAAACCATGCCTTGATATGGGTCTTTTCATGAAGGAGATCTACCTCTGCCCCCTTCTTCAATGCCTCGTACATTATAAACTGGCGCTCGCTCGTAGGTTCAGACAGGAGCTCAAGGAGCTCTTCAAGGGTTTTATCCTGGAACTTTTTGACGAAGCCGAGCCCATACCTGCCGTTCTCGAGAGACCTTATGGCCTTCTGGAAGGCCTCCTTGTAATTCCTGCCTATGCTCATGACCTCGCCAACCGCCCGCATCTGTGTCCCCAGTTTGTCCTCGGACCCTTCAAACTTTTCAAAGGCCCAACGGGCGAACTTGACGACCACGTAATCACCCCAAGGGGTATATTTATCGAGCGTTCCCTCTCTCCAGTATGGGATCTCGTCCAGGGTCATGCCGCCCGCCAGGAGTGATGAAACCAGCGCGATGGGAAATCCTGTCGCCTTGGAGGCAAGGGCCGATGACCTTGATGTCCTCGGGTTTATCTCTATTACTACAACCCTGCCGGTCTTGGGATCATGCGCGAATTGAATATTGGTGCCGCCTATGACCTTGATGGCCTCTACGATAGAATAGGAGTATTCCTGAAGTTTTTTCTGAAGTCCCGGATCTATGGTCAGCATGGGTGCGGTACAGTAGGAATCCCCTGTATGGATGCCCATCGCATCAACGTTTTCAATGAAGCATACGGTTATCATCCGGTTCTTTGCGTCCCTCACCACCTCGAGCTCCAGCTCCTCCCAGCCAAGCACTGACTCCTCTATAAGAATCTGGCCCACAAGGCTTACAGAAATCCCGCGGCTGGCCACTACCCGGAGTTCCTCCACGTTATACACAAGCCCGCCACCGGTGCCTCCCATGGTGTAGGCCGGTCTTACCACTACCGGATATCCGAGCTTTTCCGCTATCTTTTCAGCCTCTTCAACGGAATAGGCGGGCTCACTCCTGGGCATATCTATCCCCAGCTTTGTCATTGTCTCCTTAAAGGCAATCCTGTCCTCTCCCCTCTTGATCGCATCCACCTCAACGCCTATTACCCTGACGCCGAATTCATCCAGCACGCCTGCATTCGCCAGTTCAGAGGAGAGATTCAGCCCTGTCTGTCCGCCCAGATTGGGCAGCAGTGCGTCAGGACGCTCCTTTTCAATAATCTCTTTCATTGTCTGGAGATTCAGGGGTTCTATATAGGTTACATCTGCCATACCCGGATCGGTCATTATTGTAGCAGGGTTTGAGTTCACGAGCACTATTTTATAGCCCAGCCTCCTTAGGGCCTTGCACGCCTGGGTTCCCGAATAATCGAATTCGCAGGCCTGGCCGATGATTATCGGGCCTGAACTTATAATCATAACTTTTTTAATATCATCAAGTCTGGGCATTAAAATCTCCTCTTGGAAAACCCTGTTGGGATGCAATAGTTTTAAAATGGCAACATGTAAAATCCTGAACGGATATTACCGTATGCGATAAACAATTTTTCAGCTTCGCCAATATAGTTAAAGCCCCTTTTAGTGTCAAGCATCTACTATGACTCCGGTACTGATATTCTTTACGGGATAGCCCCCGCACTTTAAAAATCCCATCACCATGACGAAATTGTTTTTGTTTTTTATTCAAATTACATTTTTGTTGTTTTTCAGGAATATTTCCGGGACATATAGAGCGGCATAACCATTAGATATAATTATCATTAATATCCTTAATCCGCTATGGCACGGACGTTGCTCTGTAATTGACAGTCGATGCGCCGGAGACGGAACAATCGTTTATAAGCATCCGGGATCGAGTC
Organism: Deltaproteobacteria bacterium; assembly: GCA_016929815.1. Lineage (GTDB taxonomy): Bacteria > Desulfobacterota > DSM-4660 > Desulfatiglandales > HGW-15 > JAFGIC01. Next base: position 630 of record JAFGIC010000310.1, on the reverse strand, counting down.
CAATTATTTATATAAAAAAATAAAAAAGGAGATAAAACAATGAATACAGGAGATACAGTTTTCATTATAATATCAGCAGCTCTTGTCATGATAATGACCCCCGGTCTGGCCCTTTTTTATGGAGGAATGGTCCGAGGCAAGAATGTCCTTGGAACCATAATGCAGAGTTTCATTATTCTCGGTGTCATTACCATAGAATGGGTACTGTGGGGATATTCAATGTCATTCGGTCCGGATCACTGGCATATAATCGGAGGACTTGACTGGTTCGGCCTCAGGGGCGTAGGCATGGAGCCGAGTTCAAGCTATGGAACCACCGTGCCTCACCTTGCCTTTATGATATTTCAATGCATGTTCGCGGTCATCACCCCCGCGCTTATTACAGGGGCATTTGCAGAGCGTATGAAATTCAGCGCGTTTCTTTTATTTACACTCCTCTGGGCGACTCTGGTATATAACCCCCTCTGTCACTGGGTCTGGGCCGCCGGCGGGTGGATGCTTAACCTGGGCGCCATGGATTTTGCTGGAGGGACAGTTGTACATATCAGTTCAGGCATATCCGCGCTCGCCGCCGCCATTGTAATAGGAAGAAGAAAGGGCTTCGGAAGCACACCCTATATCCCCCACAAC
>JAFGIC010000309.1 GCA_016929815.1 Deltaproteobacteria bacterium | reverse complement strand
GCCCGAACAACACCTCCACTCGCTCAATATCAAAGAGATTCTGGCCGGCGTTGTTCATATTGTTAAATGAGCCGTCAAGATTTAATGCCACTGCTGAATCGGCCATATGCTGGTTGTCCATACCCATACTGTCATCAGTAATGCCGCGCAGTGTAATCCTCTGGCCGTCCGAGGAGGTGTTGATAAATACATTGGAGATATTCTTGAGGATTTCATCCACGCTATCCCTACCCAGTGCTGCGAGATCTTCTCCGGAGACAACCTCCATGGCGATAGGCACCTTCTGCTGGTTTTCCTCACGCTTCTGGGCGGTTACCGTGATCTCCTCCAGGGTGAATTCTTCCGAGGCCTCATCCTGAGCGTAAACATGTGAAAAATCCACAAATACAAAACATAAAGCGATAATAAATGAAAACAGGATATTAAAAAATTTTTTCATTATATTCCCTCCTTGCTTAAATGTTGGCGATTGTGGTTAAATAAGGCACCTCCTGATTATGAAGTTATCTTGCATTAACTATGTGCAATTCATGGCGCTTGTCAAGAAAAATATTTATCATTTGCCTGTCATTCTATGGCCGGATAGAGTCGCTTTAACCATCAGAAATAAACCGGGAATCAACCTTCTCTTTATCCGGGATCGCCCCAAAAAATAGATGCTTTGAAAATATTCCTGCATGATCTATCCACAATTAAGGCCTCCTGTTTAACCGATTGACAAAACATCCTTAAATTGTTAAATATTTAAACTGTTCATTATTTATTATCGGATGTCTCTAAGGTTATCTTTCAAGGGTAAACTATGGATCAACAATCAACAAATCCATCCCTGAACGCCCGAAAGGGTCCGGTTTCTACTGAATCCTTTATCAGTCTTTCCATAATTGTCGCGCTTATCATCATAGGCATATCAATACTCCTTCAGCAGTACCGTTTTGATGAAAGATACTTTAATGCATCGGTTATGCAGGCCGGCCTGGGGGGCGCAGGAAAAGAATCTGCATCTCAAGACATGGGAAGTCTCAAGATAGATGCGGAATCCCCTGTTGGATACTCCCCCATGTCCGACCAGGAGGATTTTGACCATGTCTCCCTTTCAGACAAGATAGATGGAAAGGCAGACGGATACCTCCAGGCCGGTTTCGTGATGCTTGCCACCAGGAGATTTGTAAAAGACTCGGACCAGGACCAATGGTTCGAATTTTATCTTTATGATATGGGGTCACCAAGAAACGCCTTTTCAGTTTACAGCAGCCAGAAACGGGAAGGGGTAACTCCACAGGATTTTACAGAGTTTGCCTATTCCACTGAGAATGCACTGTTTTTTGCCTGCGGCAGATTCTATATAGAGATCATATCCGCAACCAGGGACACCAAAATTATTGAGGACATGATAGCCATGTCAAAGGATTTTATAGTCCGGCAGCCGGCAGACAATGCCGAACTACCGGAACTGGAATTCCTCCCCGCAGAGGATCTGGACCGTGGCAGCATAAGCCTGCTGGCCAAAAACGGGTTCGGATACGACAGGTTTGACAACATTATTACCGCTACATATCTGGTTGACGGAAAGAAGATCATGTCATTCATATCCATCAGGGAAACGCCGCAAAACGCCGAAGAGCTCTCAAAGGGATATGACGACACGCTCTCGGAATTCATCGGCAATGAGCGTCTTAAACCGGAAACCGACCGGATACCCGGGCTTGTTATAGCCGATGTATTCGGGGAGTATGAGATGTTTTTCACAAAGGGAAATATCATTGCGGGCATCCATTCCGCAAGCGATAAAAATCTTGGAGAAGAGATTGCTGTGAGCCTCTTCAATAAGATAAGCAGGGAAGACAAATGAATCAGGCTATAGACAATAACGAAAAGATTGACCGGAGAAGATTCATTAAAAGATTGACAAAGGCAGGCATTTCCGTTGCAGCTGCAGGCGCCCTGGGGTATGCCTTCTATGATAAAGAAGGGCCTTCAGGCACCCTGGAAAAGGCGATTGTGTCCCTGCCTGATTTTTCTGTGCCTGAGGCAGGCGCCAGGATGGCGATAGTGAAGGGTGCTGACCGGAAAGATACAATTACAAAGGCATTTGCCGCCATGGGAGGGATAGAGACCTTTATTAAAAAGGGTGATCATGTACTGTTAAAGGTCAACGCGGCCTTTGCTACTCCTCCGATCCTTTCAGCTACTGCCGATCCCGGCCTGATCGCCAGGTGTATTGAGCTTTGTTACAGTGCAGGCGCAGAACATGTGCGCGTTACGGATAATCCTATCAATGACCCTGCCGCCTGTTTTAAGCTGACAGGGATTGCAGAGGCCGTTGAATCTGCCGGAGGAGAACTGGCCCTTCCGAAAAATGACTACTTTAAAAATACATCCGTAAATGGAGGAACCCTTATTACAAACTGGCCCCTGCTCTTTGAACCATTCAGCGGGGTTACGAAACTCATCGGCATCGCCCCGGTCAAGGACCACCAGCGAAGCGGGGCATCCATGAGTATGAAAAACTGGTACGGGCTCTTAGGCGGTCAGAGAAATATCTTTCATCAGGACATCCATAATACCATTAAGGAACTGGCCATGATGGTAAAGCCCACGCTGGTTATCCTTGACGGCACAACGACCATGATGACAAACGGGCCTACCGGCGGTTCCTTGAATGACTTGAAAGACACAAACACAATGATAGTCAGCACGGATCAGGTGGCGGCGGATGCCTTCGGGTGCACGCTGCTCGGCAGGACGGTTAATGACCTGCCGTTTATATCCAAGGCAATGGAGGCAGGTGTCGGCACTGTAGATTATCAGTCGTTGGATCCGGTGTATATCTAGAAGCAGCCTTCGATCGAATTCCGTAAATTCTGTTTAATGCGGATTATGCAATTTATATAACGAGGCGCATGGCACAGGGCGCAAGGAAAGACTGATAAACCTTTTTCTTTGATTATAAGGTGTTACATTGAAAATTATTTATACAAGAAGAATCAGCCAGATATTTTTCTTTTGTCTTTTTTTGTGGTTCTGCATTGTCGCCACCTTCGGGAGCGAGTGGTGGCAATTGCGTGGCTGGCCTGTAAATCTCTTTCTTCAGCTCGATCCCCTTGTTGCAATCGGCACGCTTCTTTCAACCCATACAATATACAGGGGATTAATATGGGCGCTTTTGACTATTATAACGACCATAATCCTTGGAAGGGTCTTCTGCGGGTGGGTTTGCCCCTTCGGCGCCATGCACCAGTTCATAGGCTGGCTCGGCAGCAGGAGAAAAACCCTTAAGCAAAGGATCGCTTTAAACAGATACCGGAAAGCCGCATTCATAAAGTATCTCCTGCTTATTGCCTTTCTCGTGGCAGCTGCCATCCCCCTCACAAAAGAGACAATCCTTCTTACAGGGATACTGGATCCCATACCTTTAGCACATCGCTCCTTTAATGTTATTGTTATTCCCATAGCCGACAGTTTCACGAATCTTCTCTCAGTAACGCCAAGGGTCTATGAGGGGTCCTTTCTTATCGGCGCCTTTTTCCTTGCCGCGCTTTTAATGAACCTCCTTATACCGCGCTTCTATTGCAGGTTCATTTGCCCCACAGGCGCCCTTCTCGGGCTGATAGGAAAATACTCCCTCTGGAGGATAGGCAAATCAGAGGCAAAATGCTCCAACTGCATGCAGTGCGAAAAGGCGTGTGAAGGGGCATGCTCACCTTCAGGAGAGATCAGGATCAATGAATGTGTGCTGTGTTTCAACTGCTATCATTACTGTAAAGACGGATCGATAAAGTACCAGGCCCGGGAATCCAAGGGTGGAGAGGCATCCAACCCTGACCTGACCCGCCGAGGCCTGATCGTATCCTCACTTTCAGGTCTTTTGGCAGTGCAATTCTTCCCTCTGAGCACAGGCACCGCCGCGGGGGACGCCGGAATTATCAGGCCCCCCGGCTCGCTTCCCGAGTCGGAGTTTCTGAACAGGTGCATCAGATGCGGACAATGCATGCGCATATGCCCTACAAACATTATTGTGCCTTCAGGCATATTCAGCGGGATTGAAAATCTCTGGACCCCTGTGCTCAATTTTACCGATGGAACCAGCGGGTGCCAGTTGAACTGCACTGCCTGCGGCCATGTCTGCCCCACCTCCGCCATCAGGCCTATCACCCTTTCCGAAAAGATTGGGACTGATGAATTCAGCGAAAAAGGCCCCATCAGGATCGGAAGCGCCTATATCGACCGAAGCCGCTGCCTTCCCTGGGCCATGAACAGGCCGTGCATTGTGTGCCAGGAAAACTGCCCGGTAACACCAAAGGCCATTTATGTAACCGAGAGATTTGAAACCGTGCGGGAAGGTGAAAAAGAGATAATCTCAGTGCAGGGTAATGAAATCCGTGTGTCAGGATCTTTGATGGCTGAGGGGCAATATGCTACAGGGGATTACTATATCTCCATTCAGTCTCAAGGGGTACACTCATTATACAGGATATCCGCCAATGGAGTAGACACCATAACAGCTGATCCCGGTGAAGCATTAAACCTTGACGGGATTGACAAACTCCGGATACAGGTCTGTCTCCATCAGCCCAACATCGATATAACCAGATGCATAGGCTGCGGCACCTGCGTGCATGAATGTCCTGTCGGAGGCGCACGCGCCATAAGAGTGACACCTGATAATGAATCAAGAGGCATGAAAAAGGTGGCTTAACGGCAGTTTTAAATTCGGGGCTTTGCCTATGGGAAAAACGCTCTTTAACAGGAACGGAGACGCGGCAGCATATATCACGGATGATTATAATAACACCATATATATGATTGACGGGCGCCCTGTCGCGTATATCCATGAGGACAGGCATATATATGGTATAAACGGCCGTCATCTGGGATGGTTTATCAATGACATAGTCTTCAATAATATTGGAGAAAGGATCGGCTTCACAGCCGGCACATGTCCTGTCCCTGTGGCTAATGAACCCCTCAAGGCTGAGAAACTGGACAGGGATGAGTTAAAACCCAGGTGGGAGGCCCCGCCATTTCCGAATTTAACATTTGATTACGCTGCCGTGGACCTTGAAGCATTTCTCAGGGATGGACAGGTATTAAGCCCGCAAGCCTGAGCAGCCACCCCTTTCCGACCGTAATCGCGCCTTTGGGACAGAATTCCTGACAGCATAAACAGCGTATGCAGTTCCTGTAGTCTATTTCCAGCCTGCCGTCCATTTCTTTTATTGCGCCTCTGGGGCAGTCGTTTTTACAGACCCCGCAAAGGACGCACAGGGCCTCATTGATGACCGGTCTTGTTGTCAGTGCATCCTTTAGATGCCTCCTTGCCCATTCCGGTATGGGCCACTCCGTGTTCATCATTGGGGGCATGCGGAAATCCGCTACCTTCACATCATCTATCTTTTCACCAAGGACCCGGATCTCTTCAACCCTTGACTCACCTATTCCTGCAGACCTTGCCGCCCGGATCACGGGGAGATGCAAGGGCGATAGCCCTACAATCATCCCTGAAACGACATCCAGGGCTACAGGATCTTCCCCTGCGATAACAAGCCCCATATAACGAGGATCTCCGCTCCCCGGCCCGTTCCCCTCCATGGCAGTTACGGCATCAATTATAGAGAGTCTGGGCTTGATAAGGGCCGCGAGCTCAACAAGCATCCTGGCAAAGGATTCATGATCAATACCTGTATTGAAATGCCACTGAACCTTTCTCTTTCCCGGCACACAGCCGAAGAGATTTTTTACAGCCCCGGTCATGACCATCATTCCGTGGGTCTTGAGTTTCGGAAGATTGATTATTGCATCCGCATCCACCGCGCTTTTCGCAATCTCAAAATACCGGAACCTCCCATGCCCCTGAACCTTTGCAGACTCTGTAAAATCGGCAAGAGACGCACCTTCCTCTTCCATAACCTCCAGTATCCCGGCTCGCCTTAAGACATCCTCTTCTTCCCCTATGCCGGGGCTGTCGCCGACAAGAGGCGTGGATCCGGCCTCACGCACCAAACGGATAACGGCCCGCACCACCTCGGGATGTGTGGTAACTGCGGCATCGGGCGGCCTTGCCTTAAGGAGGTTCGGCTTGATCAGGACCTTTTCTCCTGGTTTGATAAAGGAATGAATACCGCCTAATAGATCGACCGCCTCCTTGACCTTTTCATGGATCAAACCAGGATCATAATTACCGCATCTTACTATGGAAACGCTTGTTGACATATACATTTTTAAAATGCATTCTATCTTCATAATTACTGCTGCGCAACCCCTATTATCTTCATATCTATTTGACAGATCAATAGGTGTGTATTATGATACACATTAAGAGGTGTAAAAATGCGAACAAATATAGTTTTAAATGATAAACTTGTCGATGAAGCATTTAAATATGCAGGGAACATCCGTACCAAAAGAGAACTCGTTGAAGTTGCATTGAAAGAATTTGTAACAACAAGGAAAGTAAAAGATTTGCGCGATTTAAAGGGCAGGATTCAATTCTCTGACAATTATGATTATAAAAAAATGAGAGCCGGCAAATGATCCTGGTTGACACCTCAGTGCTTATAGATTTTTTAAAAGGCGCTGAGAATGATTTTGTTTCCTTGCTTGAAGAAATTCTTGACAGGCGGATTCCATATGGGATCAATGAATTTATCTATCAGGAAATCCTGCAGGGTTCAAAAGATATCGCTGAATTCAATAAGCTCAAGAAGTATTTTGAGACGGTTGTATTTTATCATTTGAAAAATGAAAAGAAATCATATGAAGAAGCTGCCTTTATTCATTTCTCATGCAGGAGGGCCGGTATCACCATAAGAAGCACAATTGATCTGCTCATTGTTCAGACCGCGATTGAAAATAATCTATACCTCCTTCATAAAGATGAAGATTTTAATAAAATCGCGAGAGTGGTTCCTGAATTAAAGATCTTAAAAAAAGAATTATTAACGGTCTCGTAATAGTATTCATGTAACATTTCCGTAAAAACGACTAGATTCCCGCCTGCGCGGGAATGACGGCGGTGAAGTCAATTATGAAACGATTATATTCTGACTGTCCAAAAAGCGCTCTTGTCTATAATTTTACTCGAGCAGCAATAAGTTACCCATAACTCTGAAAGGCGGAACTCCATGACCCAAGGCAACAAAACCATTTACCTTGTAGATGGGAACTCCTACATCCACAGGGCCTACCACGCTATAGGCAACCTCTCCAACTCTAAGGGGCTTCCCACTAACGCGATATATGGCTTTACCAGGATGCTTATAAAGCTCATAGAGGACAGATCCCCGGAATACATCGCCGTTGTGCTGGATGCCAAGGGGCCCACATTCAGGCATGAACTCTACAAGGATTACAAGGCGACAAGACCGCCCATGCCCGATGATCTGGTCGAACAGCTGCCCTATATATGGTCTGTAATAAGAGGATTCAATATAAGACTGATTGAGATGCAGGGTTATGAGGCGGATGATATCATAGGAACCCTTGCAAAAAAGGGAGAGGAAAAGGATTTCAATGTTGTGATTGTAACAGGGGACAAGGACTTCCGGCAGCTCATATCTCCGCGCATATCCCTGTGGGACACCATGAAGGACAAGGTCACGGATTACAGGGGATTCCTTGATGAGTACGGCGTTGAGCCTGCCCGGGTAATAGATATGATGGGCCTTTCAGGGGACAGCTCCGATAATGTCCCGGGGGTGCCCGGGGTGGGGGAGAAGACGGCCCTTGGTCTTATCAAGGAATATGGCAGCCTGGAAGATGTTTATAAGCATTTATCCGAGATAAAAAGAAAAAAACTCAGTGAAAATCTTGAAGGGAGCCATGCGAATGCAGTCCTCAGCAAAAGGCTCGTTACCATAGATATAAAGGCCCCCGTGACTGAAGATATCGATGACCTTAAGGCGGGACCGCCAATGCATGATGAGCTCTCAAGGATATTTCAGGAGCTTGAATTCAAGAGCCTGTGGGAGCAGTTCTCAAGACCCGCAGAACCGGCAGCAGGCTGTTCTGAAAAGAATTACCAGCTCTGCCTTACGGAAGAGGATGTCATTGCCCTTTTAAAAAGGATAAAAGAAAAGGGTATTGTGTCAATCGACACGGAAACAACCGGCACTGATCCACACAGGGCGGCCCTTGTCGGGTTGTCTTTTTCATTTGAAGAGAACAATGCCTTTTATATCCCGATGGGGCATATCTATCTGGGGGCGCCCAAACAGCTGTCCTGTCAGCGTGTCCTTGAACTGCTTAAAGAGATCCTGGAGGATGAAAACATATTAAAGATCGGACAGAATATTAAATTCGACGCACTGGTATTAAGGCATCATGGGGTGGAGCTAAAAGGCATTGCCTTTGATACCATGATCGCTTCATATGTCATCGATCCCGGGGTAATGCAGCATAACCTGGAATATCTTGCAGGTCATTATCTTGATCACAGGATGATCAGTTTTAACGATATCGTGGGCAGGGGAGCGGCAGAGGTCGATTTCTCCGGCGTGGAAGTCGCAAGGGCAATGGAATATTCCTGTGAGGATGCGGATATTACGTTAAGATTAAAGTCTGTTCTGGATAACCGGCTTAAAGAGGATCATAACCAGGACCTGTTCTACAATATAGAAATGAAGCTCCTGCCTGTGCTGATGGATATGGAGTCTGCCGGCATATTGATAGATATCCCCTTTTTCAGGGAGATGTCCAGGGTCTTTGCGGGAAAGATTCGGGACATCCAAGGCATGATTTTCCTGCAGGCAGGGATGGAATTCAATATCAATTCCCCGCAGCAGCTTGGATTTGTTCTCTTTGAGAAGCTCGGGCTCCCCACACAGAAAAAGACCTCAAAGACAAAGTCCTATTCCACAGACGTAAAGGTGCTTAAAAAGCTTGCGGCCTCAGGCTTTGAGATACCGGGCCTCATCCTGCAGTACCGGACACTGTCAAAGTTGAAATCAACCTATCTGGACGCCCTTGTAAAAATGGTAAACCCTTCCACAGGCAGGATACACACATCCTTTAACCAGACAGTAGCGGCCACGGGTCGCCTGAGCAGTAGCAGTCCGAACATGTAGAATATACCTATAAGGGGTGATGAGGGGAGAGAGATCCGAAAGGGTTTTGTGGCTGAAAAAGGTCATGTCCTTATGTCCGCGGATTACAGCCAGGTC
>JAFGIC010000308.1 GCA_016929815.1 Deltaproteobacteria bacterium | reverse complement strand
GGGGAATGTAAATACCCTCCCCCTTACATCACCTTCCATCATTACCTCTGCAAAGGCGATGTTGAACATATCCATCTCTTTCTGAAAATCTCCGTATGTTTCGATGCGCTCTTTCCCTCCGACTATCACAGGCGCATCCTTCAGTGTGGAAGGCGCAGAGAGGTCCAGAGTGATATTGGTGAAGGGGGTCTGGAACCCGACCCTGGTAGGAATATTTATATTAAAGATAAATTCCTGGACGGCCTGTTTTACATCCCTGTATTCCAGGTTATCGAAGCGTATGAAAGGCGCCAGCAGGGTATCAAAATTGGACAGGGCCTGTGCCCCGGCAGCCTCTCCCTGCAGGGTATAAAAGAAATTAACGATCTGTCCCAGTGCCGATCTCAGGTGTTTGGGCGGTCCGCTTTCCACCTTGCCTTCAACCCCCTTGAAACCGTTTATGAGAATATCCTTCAGATCCCATCCGACACAATAAACGGAAAGCAGGCTAAGGTCATGTATATGAAAATCACCATTTTTATGGGCATCCCTTATTTCAGGGGGATAGATTCTGTTGAGCCAGTATTCACTCGTAATATCGGACGAGATATAATTGTTAAGCCCCTGCAAAGAAAAGGACATATTGCTGTTTTCCTTTATCTTCCAGTCCAGTTTCTGGATGTAGTGTTCTACAAGGTCAATGTTTGCCTTTGTTGCAATAGCCCTTATCTGGGCATGCTGTTCTCTGTAAATTATATATGCCTTGGCGCTTTTATAAAAGGGCGAGTTAAGAAGAACCCTTTCCACGATATCCTGTATTGCTTCAACATCAGGCATAGGACCGAGGTGCAATTCATGGGCCAGTGTCAGAATCCTGAGAGTAAGCTTTTTTGCCTCCCTCTCATCAAATTCCCCCGTTGCCTTTCCTGCCTTTGCAACCGCTGATGTTATCTTTAATGAATCAAACTCAACTACCCTTCCGTCCCTTTTCTTTATTTTCTCAAACATTTAAGCTGCTCAAAGGCCTCCGATCAATTAAAAAGTTGAGGATATGAATTTCTAATTAGTGTTCAACCGAAAACACCAGTTTTCGGATTCACGCTGTCAGCATTCAGCTCTCAGCTGTAAGTAAAACCTTAAATTCAATGAGTTAGCTGAATGCTAATCGCTGAATGCTGAAAGCTCCATCCATAAATGCCTTCTTTATGGATGGATACTAATTAGGGTTCAGATCAAGATTATTATTCCGCTTTAATCGGAACATGAATAGCACATAAAAGGGCAATACACACCCACAATGTCTGTATTGAGATGTCTTCCGTAAAATAAAAAACAGGTTCAATCACCTGTCAGTTTTCACGATTTGAAGGGGAGGATATCCATCATGTAGTGTAATGTCAAGATAAAAATGCTATATATTGCGTTATGAACATATTCTTCTGGAAAAGGGCAATCTGGAGGGCAACCCCGACACAGCCAATACATCCGGTACACTGCGTAGAGATGCAAATATCTTCTTACTGATCAATCTTTTCTTTCTCTATCTCATAAATGCTCTTTTTATTTTTCATCTCCTGTTTTTTCCTGCTTATATTTAATAGATGAATGATTACCCCGCCTAAGAAAAGGCCAAAAACCCCACCCTTATAATAATCAAACCATGTGATATTGTCGCTTAAGGAACAGCTGACAAACATGCCTATGCCGGTTATTATAACTATCAATGCAAGATCTAACATTTCAACAGATCCTCCCGCAGGCTAAATGAATCCAACAAAACCCGTTTATTAACTGAAGGACTATCCTGTCAAAAGGAACGTTCCTTCCTGATATTTTCATAGGCGTTCTGTATCTCCTGGAACCGTCCGGTGGCGAACTGCACAAATTCCTCCGGAAGCCCCTTTGAGATTACGGTATCAGGATGAAAGTCCTTGACAAGCCTTTTATAGGCCGCCTTGATCTGCTGATCTGAATCTTCCGGCGTGCAGTTAAGTATCTTGTAGTATCTATCTGTCTCCTTGAAATAGCAAGCCTTAATATTGTCAAACTGCTGTTCGCTGATGCGGAACACATCCCTGATTTCTATCAATGCCTCCTCTTCACTGCGATGCAGCGCCCCGTCGGCGGCTGCCAGTTTGAAAAGCAGGTCCATAAAGGACAAAAGAACCGTGGGCTGTCTGCTGTTCATCCTGTACAGTTGCTCGGCAAAATCAACAATGGAATATCCGGAATCCTTAGCCTCGTTAAATATTCTTTGGGCAAACATCTTCTCCTGTTCAGGGATGCGCAGTGTCTTAATAAATTTATCCACAACCGCTATCTCCTCCCTGTTGATTGCCCCGTCCGCCTTTGCCAGCTTGCCGAGTATGGAAAACATGCTGATAAAATAAGCGGCCTGCGCCTGTTCAACCTGTCTGATGTCCTCTTTATAGCTCAGACGGTCGTAATTATTATCCTTACCAACCAGGTGGTGCCCGAGGGCGGCGCCCGCAATGGCGCCGAGGGGCCCGCCGAAAAAAAATCCGGCGGTCCCGAATGTCAATTTTCCAAACCAACCCATCAGATTAAATCTCCTTTTAATTTACAAGATAATATCAAGCTTTTTATCTTGACAAGAAAAATATTTTAAACTATTAATTTTTGTTTAAATCCATTTAAATACAGGAGTTTAGAATTTGGCGAATCATAAATCTGCCCTCAAAAGGGCAAAACAGAGCGAAGTAAAAAGATCAATAAACTCAGGTTATAAGACCCACGCGAAAAATGTCGTCAAGGATGTAAGGGCCGCAATCGGCGAAGGCTCCGGGGACAAGGCGAAGGAGAGCCTTAAAAAGGCCGTGTCCGTCCTTCAGAAAACCGCTTCCAAGGGGGCTATCCACAGGAAAAAGGCGTCCCGCAAGATCTCCCGTCTTGCTGCGCAGATAAATCAGCTTTCACCCAGATAACCGCAAAGACCAAGGACGAGACCCTCCAATACCGGGCCGGGCCGCAGACCAAGTTTGAGGAGTCGATCGGACCGGTAGAGGAGTGAAATCCCCTTTTCCAGTTCCTCATGGGACCAGTGTCTTGAATGCTTTACAAAATTGCCTGCCTGAAAGGGTTGTATCCCGAGCTTTGAGACCGCATCTTCCGGCCTGCCTCCGCCGTCAACAATGGCCTTTGTCTTCCAAAGCAGGCTGATCTGCCTGTTAAGCATGCCTATAATCTGCAGCGGCGCAGCCTTTTTATCCTCCTCCTCCAGAAAGCTGCTCAATATTGATAGTGATTTACAAACATCTTTGATTGAAATTGCATCCATGAGCTTGAATATATCATATGTGCGTCCGTTTACGGCAAGTTCACGTATCTCTTTTTCTCCTATCTCTGCATCACCGTATCTTATATTTATCTTTGTAAGTTCCGAATACAGGTCCCTTAACCTGTCTCCCGTGATCTCCTGGAGATATATACATGCCTGAGGACTTATATTAAGCCCCATCTCCCTGGCCGTCTTTCTGATCCATGCCCCTATCTGCCCTGGTTTTAACTCCTTGAAATCAACCGCACAGCCTTCGTTCCTGAACTTATTATAAAAATTTTTCCTGAAATCCGTTTTACCGGACATGAAGATAAGGCAGGTGGATCTTACGGGATTATTAAGATAAGGTAAAAATCTTTCAAGCTGTTCGGCCTTAAATTCTTCGGTCCTCCTCACAATGATAAGCCGGTTTTTTGCCGTGAACGGCACTGCCTGCGCCATGTTGACGATCTCTGACGGGTTCGTCTCCCCGCCGTAACAGATATCAAGGTTATAATCCCTGGCTGACTCAGGGATGTATCTCTCCCTTATACTTGAAACAACCTTCTCCATCGTGAATTCGTCCGGACCGAAAAACAGGTAACAGGGCGACAGTTCCACTTTATCAATCGATCTCAGTATTTCTTCAGGCTGCAGATCCCGCATTAGAACCTTTCCATAGTATTGAGATATATCCTTTTCGCCATAAGATCAGCTACGTCCCTTATGGCCTGTTCCCTGTTATAACGGTTTTGAAGCGGATCTTCACTCGCATTGAAGTTGGCCTCTTCCTCCATGGAATCCTCGTGCCATATTACCTTTCCCGTGGCCCTCTCAGTCATGGTAATGCTCAGCCTTACGATAAGCTTTCTCGAACCGCCGGTCTCATAGGATACCGTATCGTCGCCGATCGACCGTTTTACGGTATTATATGTAACTGTCTGCGTGTCGATCCCGGATATTCTGCCTGTGATTACAGCATCCGCCTTTTCACTTTCAACTATCGGGACTGTTGAGCGGCTTATGAATTCATTACGTATTACCTTTGTAAACTCAGCCTCAAAGCCCCGGTCGGTCGAAGTGCTTTCAAACAAGGGTATGGCAATACTCTTAAAAGACACACTGACAGGGGTCCCTTTAACCCTGAAGCTGTAACCGCACGAGGAACAGATCAAAAAAGGGATTATAACAAGAAACAACGCCATCAGTCCGGCCGATCGGGATGCCATGTTTAAGCCACCACATTAACCAGTTTATTTTTTACTACTATAACCTTTCTGATCTCCTTCCCGGCCAGGAACTGCGTGAGCTTTTCATCGGCAAGTGCCGCTTTTTTGATCTCTTCTTCGCCGGATGAAATAGGGACATCCACTCTGCTCCTGACCTTGCCGTTAACCTGTATTACAACGGTTATCTTTTCTACCTCCAGGGCATCTTCTCTCCAGGCCGGCCACGTGACATCAAGAAGCATCTCTTTATGCCCCAGCATCCTGTGCATCTCTTCCGTTATATGGGGTACGATAGGCGAAAGGAGAAGCACGGTTTTCTCGACCGCTTCCCTTATAACAGACCACGACAGGCTGTCTTTTTCCCCCGTGCCGTTAATATATTTGTAAATCTCATTAACAAGCTCCATGATCGCGCTTATGGCCGTATTAAAATGGAAACGGTCTTCTATATCGATTGTAACCTTCTTTATGGTCTCATGGATCTTTCTGTACAGGGCCTTAAGATCTCCCTTAAGCAGTCCCGGCTCGCCTGAAAAGGCCTCAGCCCCTGTAATCTCCTGAAGGTTATCGTCAAGAAGCCTCCAGACACGATTAAGGAACCTGAAAGATCCTTCAACCCCCTGATCGCTCCATTCAAGATCCCTTTCCGGCGGGGATGCGAAGAGGCAGAAGATCCTTACGGTATCTGCTCCATAACCGGCAACCAGGTCGTTGGGGTCAATCACGTTTTTCTTGGATTTGGACATCTTTACAATGCTTCCGGTGGTTACAGGCCTGCCGCATTTTATGCATTTGCCGTCTTTAACCTCATTCGGGAACAGATACCCGTGCATACTGCACGTCTGCGTCTCTTTGCATACCATGCCCTGTGTAAGGAGATTTACGAAAGGCTCCTTGAAGTCAAGATAGCCCAGGTCTTTCAACACCCTCGTATAGAACCTGGAATAAAGAAGGTGCAGTATGGCGTGCTCAATGCCGCCTATATATTGATCAACCGGCATCCAGTAAGCCACCTTTGCCTTATCAAGGGGGCCCTGTTTATAATCGGGGCAGGCATACCTGTTAAAATACCATGAAGACTCTACGAATGTGTCCATGGTATCGGTCTCACGTCTTGCCCTCCCCTTGCACCTGGGACAGGTAGTTTCATAAAAAGACGGCTCAAAAGGGAGGGGCGACCCGCCGCCCTGCCTCAGGTTAACATCAATCGGGAGCCTTACAGGCAGGTCCTTCTCATCCACAGGGACTATCCCGCACTTATCGCAGTAGATTATGGGTATTGGAGCGCCCCAGTACCTCTGCCTGGAGATATTCCAGTCCCTGATCCTGAAATTGACGGTCTTAAACCCTGATCCTCTGGAGGCAAGGTGCTCGTTGATCCTGTCCTTGGCCTCAACATTGCCCATTCCATTAAAGATGTCCGAATTGATAAGGACCCCTTCACCCTCATATGCCTCCGTCATCTCTTCCGACGAAAACTCTCTGTCCGCCGGTTTTATTACCTGTATCAGAGGGATGTTGTACTTTTTGGCAAACTCAAAGTCCCTCTGATCATGAGCAGGCACTGACATAATCGCCCCGGTGCCGTAATCAAACAACACAAAATTGGCCGCATAGACAGGCATTCTGACGTTCGTCACAGGATTAATGCAGTGCCTGCCGGTGAAGATTCCTTCCTTTGCCGTGTAATCAGATGTCCGCACAAAACTGTCCACCTTCATAGTGCGATCGATAAATTCAAGGACATCCCTTTCCTGTGGAAGCCCTTTTACCATGCCCTTGAGCATGGGATGTTCCGGCGCGAAGCACATGAATGTAGCGCCGTACAATGTATCCGGCCTTGTCGTATAGACATCAATTACCTCATCGGAGTCCGCAACAGGAAACCTGATGACGGCGCCGTAGCTCTTCCCTATCCAGTTCTTCTGCATCGTGATGACCCTTTCGGGCCACCCCTTCAGATCATCGCATTTATCAAGGATGTCTTCAGCGTAATC
>JAFGIC010000040.1 GCA_016929815.1 Deltaproteobacteria bacterium | reverse complement strand
CTGGAGACGGAATGCTGAAGGTTACACCTCTGGGCGGGCTGGGAGAGATAGGGCTGAACGCGATGGCGCTGGAATATGACGGACGCATCCTTGTGATTGACGCGGGACTCATGTTTCCGGAGGAATATATGCCCGGCGTGGACATGGTTATCCCTGACTTTCAGCATCTGAAAGAAAACAGGGAAAAGATACAGGCCGTTATACTCACCCATGGCCATGAGGATCACATCGGCGCCATGCCTTTTCTCCTGAAGGAAATGGATATACCCGTATTCGGCACCGGTTTTACCATAGAATTGCTAAAAGAAAAGCTCCTCGAGCATGACCTGCTTGAAATCGCCAGACTTGAAAAGGTAAACGCGGGGGAGAAACGGGATTTCGGTCCCTTTTCAGTTGAGTTTATTCATGTAAACCACAGCATCATCGACGGGGTCGGCCTGGCCATCAACACCCCTGAAGGCGTTATCATACATTCGGGAGATTTTAAAATCGATTACACCCCTGTTGACGGGCGCTTTACCGACCTGAACAGGTTTGCCTATTATGGTGAAAAAGGCGTCCTTGCCCTTTTTTCCGACTCCACGAATGTAGAAAAGGAAGGGTTTACCCTGAGTGAACGCGATGTGAGAGACACGCTTGAAGAGATATTCCTGCACTGTAAAGGGCGACTGATTGTTGCTGTATTTGCCTCCAACATTACCAGGATCAGGCAGGTGATAGACCTCGCGGCAAGATTCAACCGCAAGGTGGCCTTCAGTGGAAAGAGCATGAAGGCAAATGTCAGAATCGCGGTAAATGAAGGCATCATTGACATGCCGGAGGATCTTGAGGTTGGGGAGAAGGTTATAAAGCTCCTGCCTGACAACGAGGTCACGCTTATTACCACCGGCAGCCAGGGGGAGCCCATGTCCTCCCTCACGAGGATGGCCCAGAACTGTCACAAGGACGTCTCCATAAAAAAGGGGGACACTGTAATACTTTCATCCAGGTTCATCCCCGGAAATGAAAAGGCCATCACATCAATTATCAACAGCCTCTATCGCATGGGGGCAGAGGTCATTTATGAAAAGGTCTCAGCTATACACACCTCCGGCCATGCCCATAAAGAGGAACTCAAACTGATGCTGAACCTTGTTAAACCGAAATATTTCATGCCCATACACGGCGAATACAGGCACCTGGTAAAGCATATACAGCTGGCCGAGGAAACGGGCGTAAGGCCGGGTAATGGCATCCTTGCCGAGAACGGCGATACAATCTGTTTTGAGGGTGGCATTGCATCCGTCGGCGACAGGGTCCCGACAGGAAGGGTCCTTGTGGACGGGAAAGGGGTAGGCGATGTAGGCGAACTGGTTCTGCGCGACCGCAGAAGGCTGTCAGGGGACGGCGTTGTTATAGCGCTGCTGGCAGTGGATGAGCAGACAGGGGAACTGGTTTACGGACCGGAGATTATTTCCAGGGGATTCGTGTTTGAGGACCATAGCGGGGCAATACTGGAGGATGCCAAGGCCATTGTCCTGGAGGCGATCAAAGAGATTGAAAATCCCGCTTACATCGACTGGACAGAGGTAAGTCCGGACATCAAGAGAAGACTTAAACGTTTTTTCTTTAAGGTTATTGAGAGAAGCCCCATGATTTTGCCTATAATTATACCTGTTTAAGGTTGACCTGTAGATATTTTTATCGGATTATATAGTGCTTTTTAAAGATGCGATATTTAAATAGTTGGATAACACTTGAGCGCAAAATCGAATAAAAATGACCGTACAATAAAGAGGCCTTCTCATCCGGCAAGCGAGATCAAAGGACTTGTCTTCCTCTTATTGGCCCTTATCCTCGGGATAAGCCTTTTCACATATTATCCGGGCGACCATGTTTACGGGATTAATTCAGCAGATTCCAGTGAGGTAAGGAACCTTTTCGGCATGGCAGGCGCCCATATAGCCGGGTACCTGTTCCTTATTATCGGGTTCTCCTCTTTCTGGCCTGTAATAATCTTTTTATCCATGGCGATCGCCTCATTCAGGGGTCGTCCCACATTGCCACCCCTGCAAGGCATCATTGCAGGACTCTGTCTCATCCTCTCCTTTTCAGGGCTCATGAACCTGCAGATTGGAAATGAAGTTCATTTCAGGGACGGTATTATATCCAGCGGCGGTCTGGCCGGGTATATCTCTGTCCCCTTAAGAAATTTTTTAAATTACTTCGGCGCCAATGTCTTTCTCCTGGCCGTGTTTATAATATCCCTGATGATATGCACAAATATCTCCTTCGGCCTCTTTTTTTCAAAACTGCACACCCTGTTTCTAATCTATTTCAGGGCACTGAAGGAACGCCTTAATAAAAGGACGGAGAAAAAGAGGAAGAGAAAGGCAAGGGAGCAATACCTTGAGGAGACCCCAAGGGAGAAAAAGGCCGTCCGTATCATTGAGCCCAAGAAGGAGCCGGCTAAAAGACCTGAACAGGAGTCCTTTCCCTTTATGCAGATGACAGGTGACTTTAAGCTGCCGTCCCTTGACCTGCTTGACGATCCCCCCGCGAAAGAGAAATGGATGGAGGTGCAGAAGGAAAGCCTTGAGATGAACGCCCGGATACTTGAGCACAAGCTCGCCGACTTCGGCGTCCATGGCGAGGTTGTGGAGATATCCCCGGGACCCGTTATAACAATGTATGAATACAAGCCCGCACCAGGGATAAAGATAAGCAAGGTGACTGCCCTGGCGGATGACCTTACCCTCGCGCTTCGCGCCCCTAGTGTCAGGATCATTGCCCCGCTGCCGGGAAAGGCCGCAATAGGCATTGAGATAGCCAATAACAAGAGGGAGCATGTCTATCTCAAGGAGGTACTTTCTTCGAAGGATTATAAGGACTCGGGCAACAAACTGACCATAGCCCTGGGCAAGGACATAACCGGCGCACCTGTTATCGCGGACCTGGTCAGGATGCCTCACCTGCTTGTGGCCGGGGCAACAGGCACAGGCAAGAGCGTTTCCCTTAATGCCATGATAAACAGCAT
>JAFGIC010000307.1 GCA_016929815.1 Deltaproteobacteria bacterium | reverse complement strand
TCCTCTATGACGTCGGCCTCCCTGAACCCACCCTCCGTGTCTCCGAGGATAATATTCTGCAGTACATTCTCACCCATAAATGGCGCTATCTGGGGCATGATGTTCCTGGGATATATGTCATAGAGCTGCGGGGCGCCCTCTTTAATGGCCTCTTCCACGTCATATACCGCAGGCAGGACTTCATAATCTACATCTATCATTTCAAGGGCCGCGCAGGCGATCTCTTCTGTCTCCGCGGCAACCAGGGCAACGGAATCGCCTACAAAACGCATTTTGCTGCCGAGGACACGCAGATGAAGCGGATTGCCCACCATCCATTCAGGGGCGTTACGGTATGTAAGCACGGCCCTGACGCCGGCTAACGCCTCTGCCCTGGAGGTGTCAATCTCCCTGATGTTTGCATGGGGATGTGGACTGCGCAACACCCTTCCGTAGAGCATGTGCGGGACACGCACATCATTCAAATATCCCGCCCTGCCCGTGACAATATCACGGGCGTCCTTCCGCGGAAAAGCCTTGCCGATAAATCTGTATTGCGCCGACACCTATCTCTCCTCGCTTTTACGAATCACATCCTTGACTGCTTCCAGGACATGGTAATGGCTGATGCACCGGCAGTAATGCCCTGAGAGGGCCTCTTCCACCTTGTCCTCGGACGGTGACGGATCTTTATCCAGCAGCGCCTTTGTGCTCATGATTATGCCAGGTGTGCAGAAGCCGCATTGAAAGGCGGTATGATCTATAAAGGCCTGCTGTATGGGGTGCAGCCTTCCTGTCTTTGGATCTTCAAGCCCTTCAATTGTGGTAATACTCTTTCCATCGCATTCAACTGTCAGGGTCATGCAGGACAAGATCGGTTTCCCATCCATAAGCACCGTGCATGCGCCGCATGCCCCGTGGTCGCAGGAAACCTTCGTTCCCGTAAGCCCCAGTGTCTCCCTGATCGTGTGGGCCAGGGTGTCCGAAGTCTGAACATCCTTGCCTATCATCAGTTTCCTGGACTCGCCGTTAACCGTCAGGTTAACATATCCGGCAATGAGGTTTGATACACTGCCATTCTTTTTGCCGTTTGCTCTTTTATCCTGCTGTCCTGATTTTCTACCTCTTTCTGCCATTGCCGTCATCCTGCCCTTATGAAAAACATACTGAATAAAATCCCATATAACACACTCCGGCCCTCAATACAATATGCGGAAATGTAAAATCAGTGTGGCATTAGCGTGATAAGGATATACTTCTGGATGTTGATAGGATTTTCCTGATTTAAAACAAGCCCCTTCTGTGTATAACATTCAGTTTTCACCTTCTTTCATCTTCAGGGCGGTTATAAGTTCAGGGACAATCTTGAAAAGATCTTCAACTATCGCTATGTCGGCTATAGCGAATATGGGCGCGGCTGGGTCGGTGTTTATGGCAACGATGGTCTTTGATCCCATCATGCCGGCGCTGTGCTGTATCGCCCCGGATATGCCGCAGGCGATATAGAGTTCAGGGCAAACAGACTTGCCTGTCTGGCCTACCTGACGGTCAGGCGTTAACCAGCCCTCCTCTACTGCGATACGGGTGCCTGCCACCTCAGCGCCCAGAAGGCCGGCAAGTTCCTCAAGGAGACCGAATCCATCCTTCGATTCGACACCATGACCACCGGAGACGATGACCCTGGCCTCAGTCAGATTGACATGCTTGTACAGCTCCTTCTTTAATTCCTGAATATTCAGGCGTTGATCCTCCGGTTTGATGTTAACCTTCAACTGCACGACCTCTGCCTTTCTTCCCGGCTCAGCAGGCAACGCCTTCATCACCCCCGGTCGAACCGTGGACATCTGCGGCCTTGTATCTGGTGAGATGATAGTCGCCATCAGGTTTCCTCCCCATGCAGGCCGGGTTTGCAGCAGGTTTTTCGTCTCTGGATCAATATCCAGACCCGTGCAATCGGCAGTGAGTCCGACCCCCAGTCTCCTTGAGACCCTCGGCGCCAGCTCCCGGCCAAAGGGCGTGGCGGCAAAAAGCACCACAGCCGGCCTCTTTTCCAGGACTGCGTCCGTTATCGCCCGTACATAGGGCAGGGCCAGTCCTTCTTCCAGACCTTTGTCCTCCATGAGATAGACAATATCGGCCCCATTCTCCGCCATGGCCCCGGCATGGGATGATACTTCCTTTCCGGCAAGGACTGCACAGAGCCTCTGACCCAGGGCATCGGCCAGGCCGCGGCCGCAGCCCATGAGTTCTGAAGTGCAGGACCGGATATTGCCTTGCCTGGTCTCTGCCACCACCCAGACATCCTTGAAGGCCGAAATATCCGCCTTTCTATCTGATGCGTCGCTTTTTATTGCGCCATGTGGACAGCTCTCAACACATGCCCCGCAGGAATTGCACTTATCGCCGATGACCGCAATACCTTCGCTCATGCTTATAGCCCCTATGGGACATACATCAAGGCAGGTCTCACATCCCACGCACTCTGATTTTTTCACCCAGACAGCCATTAGATAACCTTCCTTTCCCTGAGGCGTTCCACCAGGGTCCTGGCCATATCGGCAGGCATGCCGTTCAGCCTCTCAATCTTCTTGTTATGGGAAGGGGTGAATGTCCTCCGGACCCTGGTCGGCGAACCCTTAAGCCCTGTGCCTGCCTCATCTGCCCCTATGTCATTGCCACCCCATACTCTAATAGGCGCGTCTTCCTCGAATGCTGCCATCAGCAGGGGAACGAATAGATATCGCGGATCATTCGCCTCCTTAGTGACCGTGACAAGCGCCGGGAGTGTGCTTTTGACAATCTCTGTGCCTTCTTCTGCCGTCCTTTCAGCCAGTAGTCCATCCCCCCTGATTTCTAATCTGATGGCCCTGATGACCTGAGGTATGCCCAGAAACTCGGCCACCTGGGGTCCTATCTGGGCGGTGTCTCCGTCTATGGCCTGATGGCCGGCAATTACGAGGTCAAAACGGCCGAGTCTCAGGACGCATTTCCCAAGGGTGTATGAAGTAGCAAGCGTGTCCGCCCCGGCAAAGGCCCTGTCCGTCAAAAGAATGCACTCGTCCACGCCCATTCCAAGGGCCTCGCGCAGGACATCCTTTGCCTGGGGCGGACCCATGGATATGGCCGTGACCTTGCCGCCATGTGTGTCGCGCAGCTGTAATGCGGCCTCGATCGCGTGCAGGTCATCGGGGTTGATGATGCTCTCCATGCCCTCTCTCATGAGGGTGCCTGTATGCGGGTCTATCTTAACCTCGGAGGTATTGGGAACCTGCTTGATGAGGACCTTGATATCCAATTTGTCCATTATCTGTTTTCCTCCGGATTAAAATATCGGCTTAAAGCCAAGCTGGCGGGCGATGACAAGGTTCATGATCTCCGTTGTTCCGCCAAAGATAGGCGTTACGCGTACATCCTGGTAGAGCCGCGCTATGCGGTATTCTGCCATATATCCGTATCCGCCGAATATCTGGACCGCCTTGTATGCGACCCTGTTGCACATCTCCGGTATCCAGGCCTTTGCCATGGACACCCTTTTCGTGATATCTTCTCCCCTGATGAACTCCTCCACGCATGCGTGCAGAAAGGTGTTTCCTATCTCCACCTCAGTCGCCACCTCTGCAAGCACAAAGGCGATGTGCTCAAATTTGCCGATGGGCTTCCCAAATGCCTCCCTCACCTTTGCGTATTCGATGGCCTCTTTGAGGCATTCATCGGCATAGACCTGGGCCTTTATGCAGAGTTCGAGCCTCTCCCGCCCCAATGCCTCCATGATGTACTTGAAGCCCTCGCCCTCCTTGCCGAGCAGGTTGCCTACAGGCACCGGGCAGTTTTCAAAGAATATCTCAGCAGTATCCTGTCCATGCCGTCCCATCTTTTCAAACTGATGCCTTCTGATGTGCTTAAGACTCTCTCCTTCGACACAAAGCAGGCTGTAGTTCTTCTTGGGGTCCACGTCAGGCGATTCGACCCTGCACATGACGATCATTATGTCGGCAAACATGCCGTTTGTGATGAAACATTTTGAACCATTGAGGATATAATGATCGCCTTGTCTGACGGCCTTTGTGGTAATGGCGGCGGCATCCGATCCGGCACCCGGCTCGGTCATGGCAAAACATGCAATAGCCTCTCCAGTGACACACTTGGGGAGAAGCCTTTTCTTAAGCTCTTCCGAACCGTGGTGATATATATACCGGGTGGAATTATCATTGTGATTTGTGACGCCAATGCACATGGCATCGCCTGCGGTAAGCTCCTGGAGCATGATAACAACATATCGGAAGTTGAGATTCGATCCGCCGTATTCTTTCGGGAGATAGGGACACAGGTAGCCCTGCCTGCCCAACTTCAGCCACGCCTCGCGGGGAACGGCCCTGTTCCTGTCCCACTCCTCACGGTACGGGGTAAATTCCTTTGCAATAAACTTTCTCAGGGCAAGCCTGAAGGCGCGTTCCGCCGGTGTATCTTCAAAAAGCGGCATTTAAAATCCTCCTATAACCTTAAAGACCGCCGGAAGCCAAATACTGACCAGTATAATTATAATGATCTGCAGCGGAAGGGTGCTCCTGGCCATATCCGTCATGCCGTAATAGCCTTTGCCGTATGTAATAAGAGGCACAGCGTCCAGCGGAAGCAGATAGCAATTGCCGGCGCACAAAGCGGTTGTTATCATAAGAATCGCCGGTGATACCCCGGCGCCTGTAGCAAGTGATATTACAGGGTAGGCTATTATCGCAACAAGTGACGGCGCAACCGGTATTATTATCAGCAGAACGAAGACCGCGGCCGCAGTAAATCCTGTCAGCATAATCGTGGAGACATTGAGAGACGGAGTAAGAGAAACTATCCAATCGCTCACCTTGTTTGTAATCATTGCCTGGGCGATGGAAAGCACGGTGCCCATCATAAAAAATGAGGTCCAGCTGTTTTCTTTCATGAACTTATTGATTTCCAGTATTTTCATGCCCGGCATAAACAGCACAGTGCATCCAAGCAGCGCGACAACCATTACATTGATCTGGCGGAACCAGGAAGACAGGACCCAAAGTGTCAGCATGACAAGCATCAGCACGATTACCTTTTTTTCCGGGTAGTCCATTTTTTTAGGAACCTCCAGTGTTGAGGCAAACTTTTTCAACATGTCCGGGTTAATCTCCGCCGGCCTGTAAATAATGGTAATCCGCCACCAGGCTATGGGCAGCAAAATCAATGCCAAGGGTATTCCCGCAAGCATCCACTGTACAAAGGTTATTGTCTGCCCCGTATGTTCTTCCAGCAGACTTATTGCGAGGAGATTGATAGAACTCCCCACGGGCGTCATCATGCCGCCTATCATGGTAGCTATTGGAATGCCTATCATGAATGCCCGTCCGGTTCTCTTTTTGTCGTCCGAATTCTCAAAAAGCTCCAGAAAACTTAATCCTATAGCCATAAAGACCGCACATGTCGGCACATTCGACATCACGGACGATACAAGCAGGGCGCACATCATTACGGCAAAAAGCATGCTTTTCACATTCCTGCTGAAAACCTTCAGAAGGACAAGGAGTATCCTTTTTGAAAGTGGTGTGGCGGTAAAGGCCGCGGCTATTCCAAAGGAGGCGATCAGAAAGTACGGTATCGGGTGGGAATATCCGCTCAATGCCGACCCAAAGGATGGGCTTACGCCGATGACAGGCATAAGACCCACAAAGATCAGGCAGGTAACTATAAGCGGCAGTGCCTCGGTTACCAGCATTACAAGGAAACTTATCAGGGTAGCGATTGTAATAATGCCGGCATGTGTAAGAATCCCTTTTTCCGGAACTAAAAAAGATCCGATTAATATTATTGCCGATACAATGATTCCAATAATCTCTTTTGATTTCATCATCTCCTCCTGTTCACCTTATCGACACAAATCAGTGCGCAACTGCTACATGCCGAGCTTTTTCCTGATGTCCTCCTTAAGGGCCTTCTTGTCGGCTTTGCCTACCTTGGTAAGCGGGATGGTCTCTATGATTTCGAGACGTTCAGGCAACTGGAGCACTGATGCGCCGATGCCTTTCAGATAGGCGATAAGGTCTTCAAAACAGAGACTTGCCCCTTCCTTTAATGTGCAATAGGCGCAGATGCGCTCCCCGAAAACCTGATCCGGCATCCCTATAACAGCCACATCCATAATAAGAGGGTGAGAAATTATCATACGCTCGATAGCAACTGCGCTTATAGTCTCTCCGCCCCTTAGTATGGTCTCCTTTATCCTGCCGGTTATAGTCATTATCCCTGATTCATCTATCTTTGCCAGGTCACCGGTCTTGAAGAAACCGTCACTGGTGAAGGTCTTCAGGTTATCCTCATGGGACTTGAAATAGCCGTTAAATATCCCGGGTCCTTTTGCTATGAGCTCTCCCTCATTGCCCGGCGCCATCTCATTCCCCTTCATATCGACGACCTTATACTGCGCGTAAGGACAATCCTTTTGCCCTACCGTAGTACATATGGTTTCTATGTCCGAGTTCAGGCGGGTCATGGAGCCGAGGCCTTCAGAGGAGCCGAGGGTGTTGACAAACTTGCAGCCAATCTTTTCATAGACGCTTCTCACCATGTCCGGCATGCTTGGCGCCCCGCCGCAGTAAACCTTTCTGAGGGAGCTCAGGTTGTAACTCCCGAGATCTTTGATATCTAATATCCTCTGAACGAGGGTGGGCACTGTAGGGAAGGCCGTAACCTTCTCACGCTCGATAACCCTGCATATATCTTCTGAACTCGTCGAATCGGTAATCACATACTTGCAGAAGTTAAGAAATGCGCTGCTAACGCCATTATGCATCGCCTGTGCATGGCTGACAGGGGCCGCACTTAGTATCGTATCTTCACTGGTTATCTCCCAGGCCCTCGAGTGGTACTCAACGCTGGAGATATAGTCGTTATGGGTCCTGGGAACGGCCTTCGGCAGACCGGTAGTGCCGCCGGTAAGGAGTATTATCGACACCTCCATGGGATCCGGACGCCGCGCATCCAGGGCCTTGAGTTCTCCGGCAGTG
>JAFGIC010000306.1 GCA_016929815.1 Deltaproteobacteria bacterium | reverse complement strand
TACCGCCCCTATGGGAATTTATCTTGCCGAAACATATCTTGTAAATAACCCATCCGTAATCAACGGCATTCAACTCAGCCAGATCTATGTTTTCTTTCGGAATCCTCACCATCTTGACATTGTCAATCAGATCGGTAAATTCGGGTCCTCAGCTCAGACCGGTGTTATCATCTCTATCCTCTTCTTTATCTTATGCCTGGGCATTCTTAAAAGCTGCAAAGATCCGTTATTGAGGAGGGTGACATTACTGAGCGTAATTATTTTCTGCCAGCAGTTCCTGAGTCTTTTTATTGCCATCTTCGATAAAACAGGCGCGTTTCTAAAGTATTACCCCTACCGTACCAGTTCCCTTTCGTTTTTTTTAATGTTTGTCATACTCGGCATGTTATTGAGGAGAAAACTTTTTCTCAAAGGCCCGCAGAATGATGTGACGCATCCCGTAACTGCCGCTTCCTGCAACCGTTCAAATATGGCTGCAACCCTGATGATCCTGTGTCTCTCTACAGGCCTGTGTCTTAATCTCTATAAAAATATTCATGATTCCTACGAAATGTTGTCTCCCTCACAGGAGGCGTCAGCCAGGCTTTCTTTCTATGAATGGATTAAACATCACACCCCATCTGATGCCGTTTTCCTGGACCTGAACAAAAATGCAAGGGATGATCTGGACTTTATCAGGAGGGCTGAGCGTGACATGTTCTCAGTTTTCAAGTTTGTCCCGACAATCAACAGGTTGATTTATGACTGGTATATACGTGTGCTTGAGAAAAGAAAAGCACTGGCTGATCCTGCCTATGTCCATAAACTTAGACAGAGATATCGTATCGACTATATTATGAGCAAAACACCCTTGGAGGACAAAAATTTTCAGGCAGTTTATGAAAATGACTTTTATTTTCTATACAGGTGAATAAAATTGTTCCTGTCATAAGGAGGATAGGGCAGTTCTCTCAAAGGCTATTTGGGGGCCGATCTCTTGACCGTTTGGTATCCTTACCCTGCGCACTTTTGAAATCTTTTCATGAATTAACAAGCACCGACCCTGATGTCGCGGTAAAAGTGGCCATATAGGATATCCACAAGGGCATCGACGACATGAAGCCGGAAAGTTCGTTTATACGGATACTTTCGTCCCTGAAAATCGCAGATAATGTAATAGCGCATCCTTATTAAGAATCTGCAAGAGACTGAAGGAATCCCGGGAGGACTAAATCACATTAAAGAGCTTTTACCTTGGACAATATTTATTAAAACAGGTTATAATTCAATCATTCAGAATATAACCACAAAACATAAATCAAATATAAAAGGAAGGATTTAATGTATTCCATCTGGCTTGAAATAGTAGTGATCGTTTTTTTAATAATTCTGAACGGCCTGCTGGCCCTGTCCGAGCTTGCCCTTGTTTCATCCCGAAAGGCGCGCCTGGAGCAATGGTCCAACGAAGGTAAGAGAGGAGCTCGCACCGCCCTGGAACTGGCCAATTCCCCCGACAGCTTTTTATCGACAATACAGATCGGCATCACATTTATCGGCATCCTTGCAGGCGCCTTCGGAGGCGCTACCGTAGCAGAAGTCTTTACCGGGTATCTTGCCCTGATACCGGCGATTTCCGTTTACAGCGAGGCAATCGGGGTCACAATTGTCGTCATATGCATCACATATTTTTCACTGGTTATCGGCGAACTGGTGCCAAAACGGGTTGCCCTCAGTAACCCTGAACGGCTTGCCTGCATTGTCGCGCCCCCCTTGAGCAGGCTTTCACGCCTGGCGCGCCCCCTGGTCGTTTTATTAAGCGTCTCAACAAACCTGCTCCTGCGTATTTCCCCAATAAAACCCTCCTCTGACCCTATAGTAACTGAAGAGGAGATTAAGCTGCTGATAGACAAAGGCACTCAGGCAGGGACTTTCCAGGAATTCGAGCAAGACACTATTGAAAGGGTTTTCAGGCTGGCAGACCGGAAGGTTTCAGTCCTCATGACACCAAGGTCTGATATCAAATGGCTGGAAGCGGATGCCCCGGAAAAAGAGAAAAAATCGATCATTGCCAGATATGAATACTCCTTTTTCCCGGTCGCCAGGGAGTCTATCGACAATATTATTGGTGTAGTAAAGGGAAAGGACCTTCTTTCCCTCTCCATGGAAGGCAAGCCCTTTGACCTTAAAAGCGTCTGCCGCAAACCGCTATTCGTTACGGGACGGACACCGGCCGTTAAGGTACTTGAACTCTTCAAGACATCGGGGATACATATTGCCTTTGTGGTGGATGAATACGGGGCTATCCAGGGGATTGTAACCCTCGGAGATATCCTCAGTTCCGTGTTTGAGGATGTTGAGGATATGCCTGAAGATGAAAGGGATATTATTGAGCGTGAAGACGGATCATGGATCATATCAGGGAGTCTGCCGCTGGATGAATTCATGGATTATATGGAGATTGTGGAACATGATGAAAAGGAAAGGACATCCATGAACACTGTGGGCGGCTTCGTAATAGCAAAGATAGGAGAGATCCCTTCTGAGGGACATTATTTCGAATGGAAGGGAATGAGGTTCGAG
This sequence comes from Deltaproteobacteria bacterium, assembly GCA_016929815.1. GTDB lineage: Bacteria > Desulfobacterota > DSM-4660 > Desulfatiglandales > HGW-15 > JAFGIC01. Next base: position 1,057 of record JAFGIC010000306.1, on the reverse strand, counting down.
GTCATAGATATGGACGGGAGAAGGGTTGACAAGATACTTGTTTCCCGGATAAATGAAGGGTAATAATATAAGGTGATTTATTATGAAAGCGCTCGGGATTATATGTCTAATCGTTATAGCGATCTTTCTCATCATATGGTTGTACCGAAGGATCTTAACGGCAAAAAAATATACCAAAACAACAGGTGAGATAATCAGCGTCAAAAATATTGTGTCTTTAGTTGATAAGAAACAGGTTATAGTTAAGGGGAAATATATATATACCTTATGCAAATATCAGGGTGATGTGTATGTAACCGTTAAATTCATCAATAAAGGCGGCGAAGAACTGACCAGAAGATACAATTCATCGGAGCCGTTGTTTCTTAAAATAGATGAACATAAACGCATTGCCACCCAGTACACCTCCGTCTTTCCGGAATGGCGGATCGGCAAAAAAGTAAAAATATTCTACAATCCAAAAGATACACTTGACATTTTTGTAGGTAAAGCGCCTCCATATAATAAAATAAAGGCACAGGGTCAGCAGAATCAGTCATCTGTATTTATATAACAATTTGATAAGGAGGGAATCATGAATCTAGTTCAAAGGCTTATGGGAAGACGGCAATTTTTAATCGCCACCGGTGCGGCATCCACTTGTGCGCTTACCTTGAAAAAACTCGCGGGTTTCGAAATAAGCGCCGCAATGGCAGCCGAAAATTCAGCAGCTGCCGGGATAAAAGCGGCAGGCAACAGATGCCCCAACCTCTTATCGCCTCTAAGGATCAGGAACGTGATGTTGAAGAACAGGATAATGCACACGGTTTCTCCTAATTACCTTATGCAGGGACCGGAAAATTATCCCTCCGAGGCATGGAGAAACCATTATTCAAACATGGCCAAGAACGCCGCCATTGTCTCCATAAGCACCTCTTTCGGGACATATCCAAAGACATACCCTCCAAAAACTGACACTGTAAATTACGACTGGGCGCAAATCTCATGTGACAAATGGGAAGACATCCCCCCTGTTTACAACTATGTCGAACGAATGATTGAAGATATCCACTGCGAG
>JAFGIC010000305.1 GCA_016929815.1 Deltaproteobacteria bacterium | reverse complement strand
TGGATCTGGCCAAAAAATTTCTTGGAAGGGGCGTCTGATGTCAGGTGGATGTTCCATGAAAAGATATCTCATATCGACAGTCTTATTATTCTCTGTTTTTTTCGTGATCTGCAGCCAGGCGCTATCGGCAGATACGGCACACTCCCCTGATCATGCAACGGCAACTCATGAATCATCAAACGAATCAGGGGATGAAGGCGGACATGGCGGCGACAGGAGCGCGGATCTCCTGGATCTTCTCTACCGTTTTTTAACGGTCGCCCTGGTTGTGATACTCCTGGTTGTTGTCGCCAGAAAGGCCCGTCTTACCGATTATCTTTCAGCCAGAATCACTGAAATCACTAAAAACCTTGAGGACCTGCAAAGGGAAAAGGAAGATGCTGAAAAAAAATGCAGGGACATGGAAAACAGACTCAGGGATTTTGAATCAAAGAGAAAAGAGATCATAGAGGAATACCGGGAAGAAGGCCTTGCTGAAAGGGACAGGATCCTCAAGGAGGCTAATGACAGGATAAATAAGATTATAGCCCAGTCTGAGGCATCCATGGAGCAGGAAATCAGATCGGCAAAAAACCGTTTAAAGCAGGAGATTGCCGAAGCGGCTGTAACGAAGGCCCGGGAGATCATTAAAAAAGAAATCAATGCGGATGACAATAATGATCTGATAAATAAATTTATTGAAAAGGTGCGTGGTGCAAGTTGAGTAACTCAAGAATAGCCAGGAGATACGCCAGGGCGCTGTTTACCCTGGGAAAGGAATACGGCGCCTATCTGGAATATGGCCGGGAACTTGATGAATTTGTCAAGCACTATAAACAGAATAACGATTTCAGATATGTCATATCAAGTCCTCTCTTTGCCATGAATGACAGGAAAAAGATACTTAATGCGGTTCTGGACAAGGCCGGCTTTTCGTCTATGACAAGGAATTTCTTTAATGTTCTCCTGGATAAAAACAGGATGGGGTCAATCGAATCAATAATTGATTGCTATTCAAGGCTAGCGGATGAGGCATCAAATATTGTCCGGGCACAGATTATTACCGCCATACCCTTGGAGGAAGAAACCCTTGACAGAGTAGTCAGTACATTTGAGGGATTGATATCAAAATCAGTCAGGGCGGAGGTCATAGAAGATCCTGATATTATAGGCGGAATTATCGTCAGGATCGGTGATACCTACTGGGACGGAAGTATTAAGGCTCAGATAGAAGGGTTTAGAGAATCTTTTAGAAGGGGTGAATAGGGCTTATGGAGATAAGAGCGGAAGAGATAAGTCAGATCATAAGGGAACAGATAAAGGACTATGAAAAAAAACTTGAGGTAAGCGAGACAGGGGTAGTCCTGTCCGTCGGAGACGGCGTCGCCCGCGTACACGGCGTGGAAAAGGCCATGGCAATGGAGATGCTGGAATTCCCCGGCAATATCTACGGCCTGTGCCTTAACCTGGAAGAGGATAATGTAGGTGTGGCCATTATGGGTGACGACACCAAGATCAAAGAGGGTGATATCGTAAAAAGAACAGGAAGGATAGCTGAGATACCCGTCGGTGAAGGTGTGCTCGGCAGGGTTATCGATGCGGTCGGCAACCCCCTTGACGGCAAGGGACCCATAAACGCAAAGGAGTTCCGAAGGCTGGAAATGACTGCCCCCGGCGTTATAGCCCGTCAGCCGGTTCGGGAGCCGATGTACACAGGCATAAAGGCCATAGACGCAATGACCCCCATCGGAAGGGGACAGAGGGAACTAATTATAGGCGACAGGCAGATAGGAAAAACCGCAATAGCTGTGGACGCAATCCTTAACCAGAAAAATACGGACATCTTCTGCATTTATGTGGCCATAGGACAGAAGAAGTCCACTGTGGCTCAGGTGGTAGATATATTTCAGCGTGAAGGCGCAATGGAATACACCACTGTTGTTGCGGCATGCGCCAGCGACCCCGCCACTCAGCAGTATCTTGCGCCATATGCCGGATGCTCCATAGGTGAATATTACAGGGACAACGGCAAACATGCCTTGATCATATATGACGACCTTTCAAAACAGGCCACCGCCTACAGGCAGATCTCGCTTCTCCTGAGAAGGCCGCCCGGAAGAGAGGCATACCCTGGCGATATATTTTATAACCATTCCAGGCTCCTTGAACGCGCGGCAAAACTCAACGACAAACTTGGGGGTGGCTCACTTACTGCCCTCCCCATTATAGAAACCCAGGCCGGAGACGTGTCTGCCTATATCCCCACTAATGTCATCTCCATCACGGATGGCCAGGTTTATCTTGAGCCAGGACTCTTCTTCTCCGGCATCCGTCCGGCCATCAACGTCGGCCTTTCGGTCTCACGGGTAGGCGGCGCCGCACAGACCAAGGCCATGAAGAAGGTCGCGGGGACACTGCGCACCGAGATGGCCCAGTTCAGGGAACTTGAGGCCTTTGCTCAGTTCGGAAGCGATCTGGACAAGGCTACTCAACGGCAGCTCAACAGGGGAAGAAGGCTTGTACAGGTCCTGAAGCAACCACAATATCAGCCTATATCGGCTGAAAATGAGGTAATGATCCTATTTGCAGCGGCCAGGGGATTCCTTGATGAATGGCCTGAAGAGACCGCCTCAATATATGAAGACAAAATGCTGGAATTCATGCAGACCAGGTACCGTGAATACCTGGATGCGATCAAGAATACAGGTGAGATAAACAATGATCTGGAGCAGAAACTTACCAGGGCGCTTGATGAATTCAAGGCCCTATTTAAGGCGTCTGTCTGATTATAGCAACAGAGATACTATTGTTTTCTGTCGCAAGATTTCATTCGGATTTTTTAAAGGCATAAATGGCAACATTAAAAGATATTCTTAATAAGATAAGCGCGGTTAAAAAGACCCAGCAGATTACCAGGGCCATGAATATGGTCGCCGCGGCCAAACTACGGGGCACACAGGACAGGATGGAACGATTTAATCCGTACGCGCGCAAGTTTGCCGAGGTACTGGAAAACCTTTCCAGCAGGGTTGATCCGGATATTCATCCCCTCCTGGTAAAAAGGGAGAATGTATCAAGAGTTGAACTCCTTCTCCTTACCTCCGACAGGGGTCTCTGCGGCAGTTTTAATATGAACAACATATACCTGGCTGAAAACTGGATACGCGACCAGAAAAAAAGAGAGATGGATTATTCTCTGACAATAGTAGGTAAAAAAGGCAGGGATTACTACCGCAAGAGGGACTGCAGGATTAACGCGAGTCATGTCCAGATATATGGGAAAGTTGATATCTCATTTATCAATCACATGGCCATGGATTTCATTTCGAGATATATAAACAACGAGATGGACGAACTTTATATGATATATACCAGTTTCGAGGGTGTTTCAAAACAGGCGCCGACGCTTGTCAAGCTGATACCCATTGAACCTCCAAAAACACAGGACAATGACGTTGAAAATCCCAAGGAATACCTTTTTGAACCGGGCGCCGGAGAACTGCTGATAGAGTTGCTCCCCAAACATATCGGCGTCCAGATCCTGAATGCATTTCTTCAGAATGAGGTCAGCGAACACGCTGCCAGGATGGCTGCCATGGATAATGCGACCAGAAACTGTAAGGAAATGGTTGGGGATCTTACATTAATATACAACAAGGCGAGACAGGCTTCTATAACATCGGAACTGATGGATATTGTAAGCGGCGCAGAGGCCATAAAAGGCGCTTAAAGGTCTAAATCAAAGGAGGTCTTTATTAAAAGATGGATCAAGGAAGAATAACCCAGGTTACAGGCCCGGTTGTTGACGTCGAATTTTCTGAAGGTGCATTACCTGAGATTTTAACGGCGCTGCACGTCACAAACCCGGCTATTGACGATACCGAGGATAACCTTGTTATCGAGGTCGCCCAGCATCTGGGCGACAATATGGTCCGATGCATTGCCATGGATATTACCGATGGACTTGTAAGGGGGATGAAGGTGAAGAGTACCGGGAAGCCCATCCTTATGCCGTCTGGGGAACCCATCCTGGGCAGGGTGCTCAATGTCGTAGGAAGACCTGTCGACGGACTTGGCCCCATTAATGCAACACAATACCTCCCGATACATCGCCCTGCGCCCGCTTTTACCGAGCAGGACACCTCCGTAAAGGTCCTTGAGACAGGGGTCAAGGTTATTGATCTCCTGGTTCCCTTTCCCCGAGGCGGAAAGATGGGGATGTTCGGCGGCGCAGGTGTTGGAAAGACTGTTGTCATGATGGAGATGATACACAATATCGCCATGGAACATGGCGGTATCACAGTCTTTGCAGGAGTCGGTGAGAGGACAAGGGAAGGAAACGACCTCTATCTGGAGATGAAGGAATCCGGCGTCTTGAAAAAGACTGCATTAATCTATGGCCAGATGACGGAACCTCCGGGAGCAAGGGCAAGGGTCTCACTCTCCGCGCTCACAGCGGCGGAATATTTTCGTGATGAAAAGGGCCAAGATGTCTTGCTCTTTATTGACAATATATTCAGATTTACACAGGCTGGTTCCGAGGTCTCCGCCCTCCTGGGGCGGATACCTTCGGCAGTAGGATATCAACCCACCCTCGGGACCGATCTTGGCGCCCTGCAGGAACGCATCACTTCCACTAAAAAAGGCTCTATTACATCCGTTCAGTGTGTATATGTACCGGCAGACGACCTTACCGACCCGGCCCCGGCAACAACATTCGCCCATCTTGATGGAACCGTAGTCCTTTCCAGACCCATATCGGAGCTGGGCATCTACCCGGCTGTTGACCCGCTTGATTCTACATCACGCATACTTGACCCGAATTATGTGGGAGAAGAACATTACTCTGTCGCCAGACAAGTTCAGCAGATACTTCAGAAGTACAAGGATCTTCAGGATATAATAGCCATCCTTGGCATGGATGAGCTCTCCGATGATGACAAACTTACTGTGGCAAGGGCCAGGAAGATACAGAGGTTCCTTTCACAGCCCTTCCACGTGGCGGAGGCCTTTACCGGCACCAAGGGCAAGTATGTCCCTGTCAAAGGGACAATACAGGGGTTCAAGGAGATCATTGAAGGCAAACATGATGACCTCCCTGAAGGCGCGTTCTATATGGTCGGAGGCATAGAAGAGGCCAGGGAAAAGGCTGAAAAAATAGCCGCAACAAACATATAATGGTGGCTAATCCATGGGAAAACTGAATCTGGAAATCGTCACTCCTCAAAAGGTCCTTGAAAGCCGCGAGGTGGATACCGTCATAGCCCCTGGCGCCCTGGGTGAATTCGGTATATTGCCGGGCCATATAAATTTTCTTTCCGGTATTGTACCCGGAGAACTCCGCTTTCTTGACCGCGGCAGATGGGAATATATCTGTGTTTCAAACGGTTTTGCCGAGGTGTCGGACAATAATGTGTCCATCCTTGTTGATTCCGCTGAAAGAGCTGAACGTATT
>JAFGIC010000304.1 GCA_016929815.1 Deltaproteobacteria bacterium | reverse complement strand
TATGCCGGTTTTTTAATTAAACCCGAGAACCTTACGGGGGCCTACTCGATAGTTGACTTTTCGTTGAGCTATAATGCGGTAAAGAACTGGTACTTGAATTTCTATGCCAATAATGCCCTGGATGAACATTACTATACAATGGTCCAGGCTGACGGCGCTGTCGTTTTCCCGGGCAGCCCGCGTACGATGGGCGTTATACTGAACGTCAGATTTTAAGCATCACAGCCCGGCATAACTGCCGTTTTTAGACTATGGATTGATCAACTTCATAACCACCGATCCGGCCCGCGGGGATGCATAAAGCCTGCGGACCGGATTAGTCTCGTATAGGGTGGTCTTGCAAAAATATTCATTTTACGTGTTTCAGGAATCATTCCAATAATTCTTTTAAAAATCATAGGGGAGGCAAAAAATGTCAAATAAAAAAAGATATATTAAGGTTCCGGCGTTAACAGGCATTATAGCGATGCTTATGTTATGCTTTGTGGCAGTCAATCAGGCAGCGATTGCTTCGGCTGCCGAGAGCAAGACAGTCAATGCAGGCTCAACGTGGGCTGTGGATAAGACCACCAGACTGTCCGGCCTTACAATTGCTGAGGGTGCTGTTATCAAAGCCCCTGACGGCAAAAGCCTGACCATGACGGTGGACGGTATAGGTACGGCGATAAAACCTGGCGCATATAATGGTGATATTTTAATCACCGTAACCGACAGCTTTTTCGCACCGTCTTCCGGCCTGATGCGGGGAGGCAAACAGCAGGAATTCCGGGCGGCGATCCTGATCGAAGACGGCAGATATGTCTCCGAGAAGTCCGTTGCTGAGATAGTGCAGGGCGGCAAGGTGACCGACAAGACAGCTACTGGGGTTACCATCACGGGATGCGAGGATAACTTCAACGGCATTGTGGTCAACGGCGACAGTGAATATACCATCGAAGGCCTCAAGATTGACTTTGAAGGCAATGGAGACAACGACTTTATCGGCTACGGGGCCGGCATAGCCTGCTATGGAGACTCAAAGGTCACCGTCAACAACTCTGAGATTAAATTCAAGAGTGTCACGAGATGCGCCCTTCATTGCGGAGGAAACAGCGTAACGACCCTCAACAATTGCCGCCTCATCAACGAGAGCCCAGACAAGGAAGGGTTTCTCCCGATGTGGGCATTGGGACTTAGCGGAACCAACCGCGTCACCCAGCTTTGCGACAACGCTACCGTATATTACAACAACTGCCATATACAGGGCAACGGATGGGGGGCTCTATCCATTGACGGAGGGAAACGCGTCCGTATGTATCTCAAGGACAGCACTATCGAGCTTACGGGACCGAGGGCTCGCGGCTACGGGGCCTTTTCCATAGGCGATGCGTTAATCTCTTATGACAACTGTAAAATAAACGTTCAGGGTTATCCCCTGCTTCTGGGCGGTCACAATGACAAGAGCGATGGTGAGATCACCAACGGCACTGTCATCAATTCCACAGCATACGGCGTAATGATGTTCAGGCTAAAAGGCGGTGAGCTCAAGGTCAACAAAGGTTCCACAATCAATACGGCTTCATCTACATTTTTGGTAAAGGGCTGTAACCCCTATCTCGATATCGACAACGCCGTACTGAATCCCGGCAACGGCGTCATTCTGCAGCTGATGGACAATGATGATCCCGGCATGGGACCTTCCCGATTCATCGTACCCATCGGGTCTGATGTGGCGATACCTGGGCGTGATTTGACGGCAGCTTTACCGGATAAAGACGTCTTCATGACCATATCCAACATGGAGGTAAAAGGCGACTTTTATAACTCTACCACCAACCTCAGGGCGAACTCCATAGAGAGTGCATCGATGTCGGGTATGCCGGCTATGAGTTCCGGGAGCAGCGGGGAGGCAACAGATGACCTGCAGGGAGTAAAGAACCTGGAGATCAAGTTTGCCAATGTCAAGGTGAACGGCATAATAAGCGCCGCTAAGGCTGCATATAGGGACGGCGTGGCGATAATCGATCCCAGCAACCGCAAGGAGCTAAGTGCGGTCACACAGACTGCCCATGAACCGATAAACAACGGCGTCATTGTGTCATTCGACAAGGACAGTGTCTGGACGGTGGCCGGGACATCCTATCTGACCTCGCTCACCATTGACAAGGGCGCCGTCATCAAGGCGCCTGGCGGTAAGACCCTGACTATGACGGTTAACGGGGTTAAAACGCCTATTAAGGCCGGAACCTACAAGGGTAAAATAGTGATGATTGTCAGTTAACCATGGTCACTATTAAGGAGGTAACAGCAATGAATCGAAGACATTCACACCTAAGCAGACGACAATTTTTAGTATCCGGCACTGCCGTTCTTACGTCTCCTGCACTTGTGAAGGCCTCTGTTGGTTTGCTTTCCGCAGAGGCTGCTCCACAAAATAAAGCCAGAGAAGCAGATGAGAGCGCGTCAGCTCTCGTTATTATCGGAGCGGGAGGGAGCGGACTCGCAGCTGCGGTCGCGGCGGCAGAGCAGGGTGTTAAGAAAATAGTGGTCCTGGAGACATTGGATATATTAGGGGGGAACTCAGTCTATGCCGGGGGAATTTTCGGCGCTGAAAGCAAGGTGTTGGAACAGAAAAGAACGGGCATGCGGATGACAAAGGATGAGGCCTTTAATACCATGATGGAGTCTGGCCGTTGGAGGCTTAACGCCCCCCTGGTACGCGCCTTAGTAGATGGATCAGGCGAGACTGTGGACTGGCTGGCTGAACAGGGAGTTGATTTCGGACTGATGCCGTCCATGCCTGGAGATCGAGTTGAAGCGCCCCAAACGGAATCGGGAGAGTCGAGTGGCGGCAAAAATTCTACCGGCGTTAAAGTCGGCAGTCTTATAGTTCCGGTCCTTCTCAAGCGCGGCAGGGAATTGGGTATTCAATTCCTTACGCGAACCAGGGCAAAGCAGCTGCTTAAGGATAACAGCGGCAGGATAACGGGGGTTCTGGCAGAACAGAAGGACGGGGACATCAAGATCTCTGCACGAAGTTGCGTTATTGCCACGGGAGGTTTTGCCGGCAATGTTGAAATGATGAGCAAGTATCTTCCGCCTTTCCAGGATGGCGACGATGTTTTTGTAGGTGGGATACCTCATAAGGGCGACGGGATAAAGATGGCCGAGGAAGCAGGCGCTTGCCTGGAGCCCAGAGGCGCCACTGAATTTACCATAGATCGATTTCATGAATCGGTTTATCTGCCGTTTATCACCAATCAAAGGACTTTACTTTCAGTGAATAAAAGAGGGGAGCGAATTCCCGACAATACCAATAACGTATGGAGACAGCCTGGAAAAACTGCCTATTTAATCTTTGATGAAAAGATGAAGCAGACATTTTATCAGGAAGAGCCATCCGAGTCCGACAGAAAATATTTCGGAACCACCCCCTGGGCTGAAAAAAAAGGCGTATTGACAGATGTATGGGCTAATGCGGAGAAGGACCTGCAGTCCTTTTCAAAAAAGGGTAAGGTTAAGATAACGACTTCATGGGACGAAATGGCCGGATGGATGGGTGTTTCACCGGATGTGTTGAAAAAGACCATCAATGAATATAATGCCGGCTGCGATAGCGGAACGGATATTTATGGCAGGGATAAAAGGTCTCTTGTCCCTTTGAGAACGCCGCCTTACTATGCGATTAAAAGCTGTCTGAATCTCCTTGTGACCCATGGGGTTATTAAAACGAATAATAGAATGCAGGTCATGGGTGCTGATAATGAGCCTATCCCTGGTCTTTATGTGGCAGGGGATGATATCGGCGGCGTGGATGAGGATATTTACACAGGGATCGGCGGTCATTCCATAGGTTTCGCGGTTACCAGCGGTCGTCTGGCGGGACTGAATGCAGCCTCGTTTTTAGCGAAGTCTTAAATAACCTATTTAAGGAGAATTATCATGGAAGAACAAAAGAAAGGAGGAGGCAGGGTCTCAAGAAGAGGTTTTATAACCGGCGCAGGATCCGCTGTGATAGGCGCTGCTGTCGCTGCCGGTGTCCCTTGTCCGGTTGCGTCCAAGGAAAAGGAGCCATGGATGCCCGCCAAATGGGATTATGAGGCCGATGTTGTAGTAGTGGGCTATGGAGGCGCCGGATCTGTGGCAGCCATAACCGCTCATGATGCCGGGGCTAAAGTGCTTATACTGGAGAAGGCCCCTTTCAAGGGCGGCGGAAATACCGCTACCAGTTCAGGACAGTTCTGCAGCCCTGCCAACGCATCCGACGCGGCAAAATATCTGCATGCGGCATGCGCGGGCAGGACTCCTATTGATGTCATCGAGGCATGGGCAGAGGAGGTGTGCAAAAACAAAGAATGGTGGGACCGGATGGGCATCAAATATGTGGCGCCTCAGATGAGCCGGACCGAATACATTCAATTGCCGGGCGCTGATGCCATGACGGCCCCCACAACAGTCGGTATGGGCGAGTCCCTTTTCGAGGCGCTCGACAGGCACTGTAAAGAGAGAGGCATCGAAGTCCTGTTCGATTGCCCCGGCAAGGACTTGATCCAGAACTATACAACCAGGGAGATAATTGGGATTTACGCGGAAAAGCAGGGCAAAAAAATAGCCGTAAAGGCCAGGAAAGGGGTTGTGCTCTGCACGGGCGGCATGGAGTTTAATGAAGAATTGAAAAACGAGTTTCTGCAATGCTATCCCATGAAGTTCTACGGCTGGGGATATAACACAGGTGACGGGATAAAGATGGCTCAAAAGGTTGGAGCGGATCTCTGGCATATGGATACCGTGGCCGGAGGCAACTGCAGCTGGTTTAATGACCC
>JAFGIC010000303.1 GCA_016929815.1 Deltaproteobacteria bacterium | reverse complement strand
CTCAAGCCCCATGCCCGTATCTATATTAGGCCTTGGAAGGGGGATCAGCTCTCCGGATGCCTGACGATCGAACTGTGTGAACACAAGGTTCCATATCTCCAGGTATCTGTCGCAATCGCATCCCGGTGCGCATTCAGGCCTGCCGCAGCCGACGCCCGGCCCCTGGTCAAAAAGGATCTCCGAGCAGGGACCGCATGGACCTGTATCCCCCATGGCCCAGAAGTTGTCCTTTTCGCCGAGCCTGATTATCCTTGAGGCATCTATGCCTATATCTCTGTTCCAGATATTGTATGCCTCATCATCGTCCTTATAAACCGATACGTACAATCTTTGGGGGTCAAGCCCGTACCCGTTTACAAGAAGGTCCCACCCCCAGTCTATGGCCTCCTTCTTGAAATAGTCCCCGAAGGAAAAATTGCCCAGCATCTCAAAGAAGGTGTGATGTCTTGCGGTGTGTCCTACATTCTCAAGGTCATTGTGCTTTCCTCCTGCCCTGACGCATTTCTGAGAGGATGCCGCCCTTGTGTAGCCGCGCTTCTCATCGCCCAGAAATAAGGCCTTGAACTGCACCATGCCTGCATTTGTAAAAAGGAGCGTGGGATCGTCCCTCGGTATAAGAGGGGAACTGGGCACGATCTCATGACCCCTTTCTTTAAAATATTCCAGAAACCTGCTTCTTATCTCTCTGTGATTCATCTATTTTCCCTTTGATACCTTTTCGTCTTTTTCCCCGTCCTGTCTCTCAGATCTTTTAAGGCCGGTCTTTTCCCTTATCAGGTCCGCTATTCTTTCTCTGATATCGGTGTTTTCCGCAAGGAATCTTTTCACGTTTTCCCTGCCTTGTCCGATCCTTTCATTTTCAAAGGAATACCAGGCGCCGCTTTTTTCAATAATATTAAGCTCAGCGCCCAGGTCCAGGATATCCCCTTCCCTTGATATACCCTGGCCGTATATTATATCAAACTCCGCCTCCCTGAAGGGAGGCGCAATCTTGTTCTTGACAACCTTTACCTTTGTCCTGTTGCCGATCACGTCATTTCCTTCCTTGATCGTGTTGGTCCTGCGGATGTCCAGCCGTTGAGTGGCATAGAACTTAAGGGCGTTGCCGCCTGTTGTCGTCTCGGGGTTGCCGAACATCACGCCTATCTTCATCCTTATCTGATTTATGAAAATGACGCATGTCCTGGACTTGCTTATACTGGCTGTCAGTTTCCTGAGGGCCTGTGACATTAGCCTTGCCTGGAGCCCCATATGCTGATCGCCCATATCGCCTTCAATCTCCGCCCTGGGGACAAGGGCAGCGACCGAATCAATTACAAGCACATCAATCGCCCCGCTCCTGACAAGGATTTCGGCTATATCCAGGGCCTGTTCGCCCGTGTCGGGCTGTGAGACAAGAAGGCTGTCCACATCAACACCCAGTTTTCTGGCGTATATGATGTCCAGGGCGTGTTCGGCGTCTATGAATGCCACTGCCCCTCCTTTTTTCTGCGCCTCGGCGGTAATATGCAGCGCCAGGGTGGTCTTGCCTGATGATTCCGGTCCGAATATCTCGATCACCCTGCCCCTCGGTACCCCGCCTATGCCGAGGGCCAGATCAAGGGCGATGGAACCGGTTGATATAGCCTCTATATCCATTACCCTGTCATCGCTCATCTTCATTATGGCCCCCTTGCCGAACTGCTTTTCTATCTGAGAGATGGCCTGATCAACCGCCTTATCCCTGTCAATATTCTCCGCCATATCAATACCCCCTATGTGTGTAATTATTATTAACGATTATCATAATTGCATTATTTTAACAGTGCCAATAAATATATATCAATGTAATAAGCCGGCGCAGGCTCAGGGCACAAGGGATTAATAAATTTGAAATTTAAAATCTGAGATTTGAAATCCCATGCCTTAACTTGCGCCCTGAGCCCTGCACCTTGAGCTTTTCCTACACGCACACAGGCTCTGCCGACATAGGCCATGAATCGATCTTTGAATATTCGGGGCCCTGGGGCCTCAACTCACTCTTGAACAGCACAAGCTCACTTGCCTTAAATGAAGCGCTTGAAAGGCCCTCATACTGCTTAATGACATCATCCGGCAGGGTGCTGCGCCTTCCGGGGTTTCGGAATCTCCCCAGGGTCAGGTGTGGCCTGAACTGCCGTTTTTCATCTTTGATCTCAAAGGGCATCAGCCTTTCATATAGCACCTCCCTTAGCACGGCCATTCTCTCAATGTCGCCTTCATACCCCACCCACAGGACCCTGGGCCTTCTGCTTTCCGGGAAAACCCCTATCCCCTTAAGACATAGTTCAAAGGGATGGAAGCCGCAGGAAACATGCTCAATCTCCCTGGCCATGGCCGATATGTCTCCCTCCCGCACATTTCCCAGAAATACCACTGTAAGATGAATGTTTTCCGGCCTGACCCATCTTACATCCATCTTTAATCCCTTCAGTTCTTCCGACACCTGCCTTACCTTTTCTCTTATTTCAGGGGGCAGTTCAAAGGCCAGGAACGCTCGTATTGACATCTATACACCTCCTGAGAAGGCAAAGGGAAATAATTCAGATTCCTAGATACCCATTAATATCAGGATAATCCTTGCAGCAATGTTTGCAAAGATGCCCGCGACAATATCATCAAGGACTATGCCTGTCCCGCCCTTTACCCTCCTGTCTATCATCCCTATGGGAAAGGGCTTTAAAATATCAAAAAACCTGAAAAGCAGGAAGCCCAGGCCAAGGCTTATCCACGTGAACGGCAGCAGGAGAACGGACAGGCAAAAACCTGCGGCCTCGTCAATTACAACCTCCTTAGGGTCATCTTTCTCCAGGCAATTCCGGGCAGTATGAGAACTCCAGAGGGCGATTGGAACAAGGACAATAAGGAATATGCACTCGGATGCAGCACCGAGATATTTAATTAAGGCAACAGGGGGAACTGCCGCCAGTGTCCCGAAGGTGCCCGGGGCCTTGGGTGCAAGACCAGCGCCGAACCAGGATGAAAGGACAAGGGACAACCTACCGGCAGGCCCCGCCCTTTTAAAGACCTCCCTGATGGTGGAGGCATCATTACTGCGTCCCTGCGTCAATCCCGATCGCCCTTTTTTAACCCACTGTTTTTCCCCTGTATCCAGTAATAGATATCTCTTACAGGAATATCTCTATCCATTGCAATGCTTCTGCAGACATCGTATTCAGGATATAACACAGGAGATCCATCCGGCCCTATTACCTTTTTTACCGCCATTTTTCCCCATGGGCTTTCTATCTCTATCCTTGCCCTTTCCAGTATCCTCCTCTGGCTGGTGGTGAATCTTATCCCGAGGGTTGTGCTCTCTGCAAATATGATGTCCATGAGCGCATCTTTCTGGTAAGGCCTTCCTATAACCTGTATCTGTACGCCCGGGCGGTTTTTTTTCATTTGTACGGGTGAAAACGCCACATCAAGGGCGCCTGCGTCAAAGAGCCTCTCCATCAAAAAGCCCAGCCATTCGGGATTAGTATCGTCCAGGTTCGCGTCCAGGACAACAACTGTCTCTGCACCTTTTACCGTCTCTTCTTTCCCGATCAATATCCTCAGGAGATTAGGCCTGTCCGGGAGTATCCTGCTCCCTGCCCCATACCCGACAACATCAATGGTCATGGACGGCATTGCGCCGAAGGAGCATGCAAATTCACTTATAAGGGCGGCGCCTGTAGGCGTTACCAGTTCAACCTCAAGCCCTGAATCATAAACAGGCACGCCTTTTAACAGTGCTGTGGTTGCCGGCGCCGGAAGCGGTATCCTCCCGTGTCCGGACTCAATAAAGCCTGATCCCATGGGGAGCCTTGAGGAATATACGGCATCGAGACCCAGAAATTCCATACCGAAGCATGTACCCACTATGTCTATTATGGAATCAATGGCCCCGACCTCATGAAAGTGTATCTCATCCTCGGGATATCCGTGTATCTTGCCCTCTTCAACCGCAATCCGCCTAAAGATGCTGAGGCTTTTCCCCTTTACTTCATTGCTCAGGTCTCCCCTTTCGATTATCTCCCTGATCTCCTTCAGACCCCTGTGGGGATGGCGTGCCTTTTGCTCCTGATCCACGACAAACCTTGTTCCTGTTATCCCGTTTCTTGCCTCCTTTTTTGCCTCGATAGAATAATGGTCAATAGGGAGAGTTTGGAGGCTGCGCTTCAATTCCTCGAACGGAAGCCCCGCATCCAACAGCGCCCCAAGGAACATGTCGCCGCTTATCCCCGAGAAACAATCGATATAGGCTGTTTTCATCCTGATTTTTCCCTTATCAGTTTTTAATAAACAAACTACAATACTAATCAATAGACCATTGATATGTCAACAAAAGGAATCGCATGAATTTAATATATGCCCGCTGAAAACACCTTGACACTATCCGCTGTATTTTGCAATAAATTACGGACATGAAGATAAGCGCAAAGACATTCTTAACCGATGATTCGGGCATACCCTTCATGGGTCCGGGGCCTGTCAGACTCCTTGAAAAGATAGACGAATACAAGTCCATAAACAAGGCCGCAAAGAGCATGTCCCTTTCCTATGTCAAGGCACTGAACATACTCAACCGGCTTGAGAGGTGCCTGGGTGAAAAGATGTTTGTAAGAAAACGGGGGGGAAGCGAACATGGAGGGACCTGTCTGACCCCCTATGCCGAAAGATACATCATCTCCTTCAGGGGTCTTGAAAAAAAGATCGATGATTATGCCCGGGCCGAATTCCAGGAATTTAAAAGG